>CAMPJM010000608.1 GCA_946886805.1 uncultured Flammeovirgaceae bacterium
GCCTTTTGAAGCAAAAATTGTGACAAAACGGGATGCTGCGAAACTTGAGTTATTAATTTAAATTAGGATTAATGGTTTTTGAGGATATTAATCCTCACATCCTCTGAAAAAGAGACACTCTGAGGGGGCGGTATCGTTGTTTGGCGTTGAAGTCCTTTAAAATTAAATGATCTGATTATTCAAAAATTTCTTTCGCTCTTCCTTTCGGTTTACCGGAAAATCGTAAAATATTGCCCTACATGGTACAACAGAGATTTTTTATTACTTTCTCAATTAAAACCCTGGTCGAAAGATCGTAGATTCGCTATATTTTGAACTTTTCTGCTCCATTATATTTTAACTAATTGATTAAAAATAAGAATTTGGTTTCTAAGATTTTAAGAAATTTAAGTATAGGAATTTTTCTGGCCTTGGCCTTGGCTATTTTTATGCCTGTTACTGAAGCAAATGCACAGGTATTGCTTCACGACAGCAGATTAAAAACCAAAAAACAAGAAAAGAAGACAAATAGAAAAAAGCTATTTATAAAAAGGGAAAGTGAAGATTCAAAAAAAGAAAAGACAGAAGTAAGGATAATTGAACGCCGGGGAAGAAAAAAAGATAAAAGAGAGCTAGGTGAACCATCATATGAAGAAGGGAGCCATACGCTTGATACAGACGAAAGAGATTACAATAGACCGATAAGTCCTGAAACTACTTTTGGTGGAAGGAGGAAAGTCAAAAACAAGAAAAATCCAAATAAGGAATTTTCTTCTTTCGGTGGAAATTTAAAATCGTCTTCGGTTGTACAGAAACCCCAAAGAGGCATTTCTAATTTAAATAAGGGGTCAAAAGGAAAATCTGAAAAGCAGATTAAAAAAGATTTTGAGCAAAAGTCCCAAAGAATGCAGCAATATTCGGGAACTATTAAAATCAAAGACCCTAAAAGGGATAGAAACCCCAATAAAAAATCATCGTTTTACACTGGAAATTTAAAATACTCTTCCAACATTATTAAACCCCAAAGAGGACTATCTCAAAACACGAAAGGACAAAAAGGGAAATCGGAAAAAAGAATCCGAAAAGAATTCGAAGAAGACTCTAAGGAGCGGCATCAGTATGCTGGGAAGATTAAAATCCCCTCTCCATCAACAAAAACCAAGCATTTTAAAAAATTATCTAAGAATGTACATCAATACGGGGGAGATATCCGTATAAAAAAATCAAAACTTAAAGACTTGCATCCAAGTGTATCTTATTTGGAAGGGAAAAAGAAAAATTCGCGTGAACAAAAGGAAAAGCTAAGAAAGAGGAAAGTTTTTTGGTTCAAATTTTGGAGAAACGGTGATCAACCTAAAGTTGTCAAAGAAAAGCCGGAGAAGCCGAAATATGACAGCCGAGAAAGCGAAATTTGGTATGAATAACTTTAGAAAGCAATAAAATGAACTGGAATAAATTAGAGAGTGAAGCTCAGTTAGAGCAAATAAAAACAGCATCACAAGAAAACCCCGTGCTTATTTTTAAACATAGCACCAGATGCCCCATTAGTAGCATGGCATTAAATAGGATAGAGAGAAGTTGGAAAGAGGAAGAAATGAAAACTGTTTCTCCCTACTATTTAGACCTTATTTCTCTTCGTAATATTTCCTCAAAAACTGCTGAGGTTTTTGATGTTCAGCATGAGTCTCCACAAGTCTTATTAATAGATAAAGGCTCATGTATCTACAATGCTTCTCATATGAGTATTTCGTACGAGGAGATAAAAAAAGCAGCTAAAATTTGAATGTTACTTGCTGATCCAATGATTCTGAAAGACTTAGCGCAACAGGACACGTAAGGGCAGCATTCTTAAGCCTTTCAAGTTTTTCTCCTGCAACGGTAGGATTCGGCCATTCAAACTCAATTTGAATGGCTTTTATTTTTCGTGGCGAGTCATTCATTATCTTAGTTGTTTGTGCTGTGAGACCTTCTATAGAATATCCCTCCTTTTTTGCTTTAATCCCCATAATTGTCATCATGCAGCTGGTCAATGCTGCGCAAACTAAATCAGTCGGTGAAAATGTCTCTCCTTTACCATTATTATCTACCGGAGCGTCAGTCATTAATTCCTTACCGGATTTCAGGTGAACAGATTCGCTTCTAAGTTCTCCTAAATATTTTGTATTAATAGTTGCCATTAAACTTAGATTTAAAATTTTACGTTATATATTTTATATGTATATTTATTTGCAATGTAAATTTTATTCCATAATTAATAGCTAATATTCTTTATATTAAGCGTTCTGTTCGCATATTTTTAGGAAATAGAATATCTAATAATAACCATGGTGAAGCAATAAAATGTCAAAAGTATTTATAAAGATTTACTGCCTCTTTTTATTTGTTTTTTTATCTTTTCCTCTACTTTCGCAGGACACGGAGGACTATGAATACACCCGTGAGTTCATCTGGGGCATAAATAAAAACACTAATGGCGGTCTTATAGGCGGAATTGTATTTAAATACAGCCAAGCTCTCAAACCTACCCTTTTTCAAAGCTATGGTATAGAACTTGTAAATGTGAAACATCCAAAAGAAGTAAGAAGGCACACTTATAACGGAAATTCTTATATCTATGCTAAAGAAAATTACCTCTACTCGGTGCGTTTGCAATATGGAAGGGAAAAAATCCTTTTCAAAAAAGCACCACAACAAGGAGTGCAAGTAACTGGAATATTAGCTGCTGGCCCTACCATAGGGGTAGTAGCCCCCTACTATATTCAAGTTTATGTTGATAACTTCACCACCATTACTGTTCCCAATAAACCTAACCAAAATCAAGGCGATATTGCCGGAACTGGTGGAATATTTCAAGGAATTGAAGATTCCAAAATAAAACTAGGTGCAAATATAAAAGCATCTGTTAGTTTCGAATTCGGAACTTTCAAAAATAGTGTTACCGGTTTTGAAGCGGGCTTTTTACTTGAAGCCTTTCCTGAAGAAATAATGATTATCCCGGGAGCCAAAAATAATAAAATATTCACCTCAGCATTTCTAACAATTCTTTTTGGAACAAGAAGATAGAATAATAGACTTTTAATTTCTATTATCCCTAACTTTGCTATAGAAATATATGCACATATAATTATGATAGAACTACCAGTTATTTCTGAAGAACTTACCAAAAAAACGAAAAAACCAAACTGGTTGCGTGTAAAGCTCCCTGTGGGTAAGGAATATGCAAAAGTAAGAAAGCTTGTAGACGAGTATAAACTTCATACTATTTGCGAAAGCGGGAACTGCCCGAATATGGGAGAATGCTGGGGAGCAGGGACTGCTACTTTTATGATACTGGGAAATGTATGTACAAGAAGCTGTTCTTTCTGTGCCGTAGCTACAGGAAGGCCGCCGGAATATGATACAGAAGAGCCTCAGCGAGTAGCCGAAGCTATAAAACTCATGGGGGTCAAGCATGCAGTAATCACTTCGGTAAATCGGGATGAGCTTAAAGACAGGGGTGCTGAAATTTGGTACCAAACTGTAAGAGCAGTTAAAACACT
>CAMPJM010000609.1 GCA_946886805.1 uncultured Flammeovirgaceae bacterium
CCTCTATATTCTGATCCTTACTTGTGGGAAGCCAGACAACTAACGCGCCTTCATTGGTATCGTCATTTTTAAATTCATATTTCATAACCCCGTTTTCGCTGCTGTCTTTAAAGAATCGAAAATCATTTAAAGTGTTTCTCAGCGTATAAACATAATACCACGAAGCCTTTGGCGCATGCTTAGTACCCTTTCCTCCTGTCAGTCCCGAAGCACTAAATTGCCTTCCGCTGTTACTTGCTTCTGTGTCTCGTAGCATATACATCGCTGCCCGATCAAACCCAGCAGATGAAATTGCAAGATATGATCGTACCAGCCATATGGCCTGAACCTCTTCTTGCGAAAATTTACCGATAGCAGGGGCTCTTTGTATCGATCCAGGGTGTGTGTCATAACCAAATTCTGTGATCCACAGTTCTTTTTCTGGTAAATGCCGATCTCTGTAGGCAACAAATTCCTTCAATTTTTCACAGAGGCTATCCGCTTCAGGGCTAACCCCTACTTTTCCGAGACTTCTTTGTCTTCCCGCATCGTTACTATAATGATGTAAATTTATCACGTCGAAGGGTATCGTTCCATTTCTGTTGAATTCTGACCAGAATACAAGGCTTCTAATGTATTCTAAATTTAGGGTTGAAATTCCACCCATAACAAGTTTTGAATTTGGATCAGCATTTTTAATCCCAAAAGTTTCCCCCATCGTTCCCATATGGCCATCAAAATCGGCACTGGTCATGGCCGCGTATTCATATGGGCTAAAGTATTCTTTTCTCGTTACCCAATCTTTATCCTGCTCGTTCCAATTTTCATAATACTTTACCAAATCAAGACCTGATTTCCTAGGCTGTTTGGGAGCTAATTTCAATAATTTATCCGCTACCTGTGTCTTCCCATATCTTGCAGCAACCTGAAAAAAATGATCTGCATGTTCTTTATAGGAGGCAGGGTCAAGCGGGTCTAAGCCTTTTTGAAGCGGCTTTTCATTATCATTTTCACACAACCATTGAGGACAACTTTGAATGCAGGTTGCAACTGTTATTCCAGCATCTTTCAGCTTTTTATAATAAGCATCAAATCTCCACCCATCGCTTGGATAACTAGGATTAAAAGCATTTTGATTATTTGGAAATCCAGAATATTCTTTTCCGTTTCCCTCGTCCCAGTCCCATACATGATATTCCCGAACAAATCCTGCTACTTTTATTTTCTCAATCGGATCATCAATAAAAGCATTGATACCAATAAGCTCGCCCATTGTGGAATTATCAGGATAAGTTTTTTTTTGAATCTTGCGGTTTTCTTTTGCACCCTTTTCATTTCCTAAAGGTTTGCCATAAATTACAATTTCAGGCATTTCGGCCCTTTCCAACACTTTTACCTGGATGTACCTAGTCGTAAAATCAACTGGGTGTTTATTCCATTCGTTATATTTCTGTAAATTATCATTGACTAAGGGCTGCCATTTAAATGGTTCTCCGCCGGATATAACTAAAGACCCGACACCTGATCCATCATATAAATAGATATGCGATAGTTCGTAAACTCCACCAAGATCAATTACCGCACTAATAGGATAATAATCTTTTTTATTCCAATCAATCTGCCAGTTCGTTATAGGTTTTTTTCCAGTTCCTTTTGCCGGATCTCCTATCAATTGCTGTTCATCTACAAGTTTCCATGCATCACCCAGTGCGGATTCATTTAATAACATCGGTTTTTGGATCTCAATTTTTGGATAAGCATCTGTAGCAGCATTATTGATTACCCGGAATCCTGCGATCAATTTGAATGCAAAGAAAACAACCGTCAAAAATGCTATTATATAGAGAGTTTTTTTTCGCATGTGTATTTATATTTTATTCTACCTTTGTAGTAAATAGGAATCTTAATTATCAAAAACATTACAAGCCATTAACTGTTTGTTTTTTTTAATTATGTTTACCTTTTTGATCTTAAAAGGATAAAGGTAAATTTTAATTATTTATAAAGGAAAACAAGAAAAATATTATGCTTATTCTAAACATCGTGCTTTCCATTCTCTTTATTTATTTGCTTTTTTTTAATTCATATTTTTTAATTTTTTCCGTTGCAGCGAAATTCAGAAAGCCTTTTTTTTATGATGATATTTCACCTATGGAAATGGGTAAATTTTTGGTTCTCATTCCAACTTATAAAGAAGATTTTGTTATTTTAAATACTGCAAAGCAGGCAATTCTTAATAATTATCCTTCTGATAAATACGACGTCTTTGTGGTCGCCGATCAGTTGCAGCCGGAAACGATAGATAAATTAAATAAAATCCCAGTTAACGTTTTGGAAGTTCATTTTGACCAAAGTACGAAAGCAAAATCCATCAATAAAGCCTTGGAGCAAATTAAAGGCGGCTACCAATACGTTTTCATTCTGGATGTTGATAATATAATGGAAAAAGATTGCTTGTTAAAGGTCAATTCAATATTAAATAGAGGATTTTTAGCTGTTCAGGCTCATAGAACAGCTAAAAACAAAAATAATTCTTTTGCGGTGCTTGATGGAATTAGTGAAGAGATCAATAATAATATTTTTAGGAAGGGCCACCGGGCATTAGGATTTTCTTCTGCTTTAATCGGTTCCGGGATGGGTTTCGAGTATAATTATTACAAAAACAGGATGTTCGGAATAGAGGAAATGGGAGGGGAGGACAGAGAAATTGAGCTGAGGATTCTTAAAGATGGTCATAAAATCGAATATATTGAGGATGCTGATGTTTATGATGAAAAAGTTCAGGATGCTGAAGTATTTGCGAAACAAAGGACGCGATGGTTGGCAGGGCAATTCTATTTTCTAAAAAAACATGGAGTAGAAGGCATTAGGCAACTGCTAAAAGGAAATTATGATTATTTTGATAAGGTTATTCAAACGATGATTCCTCCCAGAGTTATCATGCTAGGAACTCTACCTATAATGGCTATTTTAGCTTATCTTTTTGATCTTTCGCCCGATTACAAGTATTGGTTGTTACTCATAATAATAATGTCGGCATCAATGTTTTTAGCTATTCCAAGTAGAATGTATAATAAAGATTTATTAAAAGGTTTACTTCAGATACCTAAGGCGATATTTTTTATGGTGTTGGGAATCTTGAAAATAGGAACAGCCCATCAAACCAATTTTCATACACCGCACACTCCGGTGCCAGATGATGATCATTGATATGGTTCGGACAATGAGCTAATTTTTTTTTCTATACCAAAATCGTTTTTTAATACATTTATGATGGTTTTTGTGAAATCATTGACTCCATATTTATTTAAATGTATTTCGTCGGTAAAGAAATATGTATCATTGCCAAACAAGTCCCCATAGTTGAAATAATTGATATTATCTGCGATCATTTTATTTTTAAAAGCTGACATGTTCTCAATATACTCTTCGTTCAATTTAATATTGGCTACCGGAGAAGTAAATAAAGTCAATTCAACATTATTTTCTTTGCATAAATTTATTATTTGGTTCAGGAATTTATAATCTCCATCTAAATC
>CAMPJM010000610.1 GCA_946886805.1 uncultured Flammeovirgaceae bacterium
AGAAAATTAGCGACTTTATTTGTTGTCGCTGCTTTATAGATCTTTAAAATTTTATTATCCAAAGTGGTCCATGCTGCAGGATAAGGAGATAAGCCCCTTATAAAATTTAGTGTTTCAATGGAGTTTTTATCCCAGTCTATCTCGCAGGTTTCCTTGAAAATCTTTGGAGCTAAATTGATATCTTCTTTTGTAAAGTTTTGGCTTATAGGCGTATAATCTCCGGAAGCAATAGAATTTACCGTTTTTACAACCAATGATGCTCCTTTATTCATGAGTCTCTCATATAACGTTCCCGCATCGTCCTCAACAGAAATTGGTTCTTTCTCCTGATAAATAATGTCGCCGGTATCAATTTCGTGTTTGAGGAAAAATGTGGTAACACCTGTTTCCTGTTCCCCGTTTATAATGGCCCAATTTATGGGCGCAGCTCCACGGTATTGTGGCAGTAAGGAGGCGTGTAAATTAAATGTCCCTATCTCTGGCATGTTCCAGACAACTTCAGGCAACATTCTAAAAGCTACGACTATTTGCAAATTTGCCTTGTAAGATGCTAGAACTTTTAAGAATTCCGGATCTTTTAAATTCGCAGGTTGTAGTACGGGAATATTATTTTGAACAGCGCAATCCTTCACCGGTGTCGTTGCTAATTTTTGGCCTCTTCCCTTTGGTTTATCCGGTGCTGTAATTACAGCTACAACATTAAAGTTATTTTCTAGTAGTTTGACCAAAGCCGGAACCGCAAATTCGGGCGTTCCCATGTAAATAATTCTTAAATCTGTCTTCAAAATGCTTTTTGACATCTTTTAATATGTATCAGTAATATTTGTTTTTTGGCAAAGGTTTTTTCAAAATAAAAATCGAACCTCGAACTTTGAACCCCGAACCCTGAACCCTGAACATTCAACCTTGAACTTTTAAATCTGGTTTTTCGAGGTTAACGGTTTTATGCACACAGAGCCAAGTGCAAAGATTTACTTTTAATGTTCAAAGTCAGGTGCAATTATCATGATTTTTACATTAATAATTTAAAATCAGGGATATAATAAATATTTTTCTCTCATAATTTCATAAGTTTTAAGAGGTTCTGCCCAGGTTTCTTTAATTTCTTTTTCACTCATACCATTTACTATTTGCTTTTGCAGCTTGTCGGTGCCTGCTAAGGTGTTAAAATAATCGATAAAGAATTTATCTTTTTTGGGGCTTTTATTATAAAAGTCGATCACATATTGAAGGTCTATTTCAGCGGGGACAGTTACTTCCCTAAGGTCTACCCCATAACATTTTTTATTTTCGTTTGGCGGCGAGGTTGCTCCCGGCATGCTTACTGGAGTAAATTCAAAAGACCCATAGACAGGGTCGGGGAATCCTATAACCTGAAACGGAAATGGCGTTCCTCTTCCTAAGCTTCCCGAGGTGCCTTCAAAAAAGCATATAGAAGGATAAAGCAAAATTGACTGTTGATTGGGCAAATTTGGAGATGGCTTTACCGGTAAAATATAGGAAGAGTCATGCGTGTAATTTTTCACCTCAATAATTTCAACTTCACAAACCCCGTCACCCTTCAACCATTTTTCCCCGTTGATCATTAGGGCAAGTTCCCCAACGGTAAGCCCGTGTACCACGGGTATAGGGTGCATTCCCACAAATGACTTGTACTCTGGTTCCAAAATCGGGCCATCTACGTAGTGTCCGTTGGGATTTGGTCTGTCAAGGATCAGCATTTTCTTATCATTTTCTGCACATGCTTCCATGGCGTAATGCATCGTGCTGATGTAGGTGTAAAATCTTGTCCCTACGTCCTGAATATCAAAAATTATGATATCAATATCAGAGAGCTGCTCCGCAGTGGGTTTTTTGTTTTTGCCATACAAAGAAACAATAGGTAATGAAGTTTTTGTATCTATTGCGTTTTTGATTGTTGCCCCTGCGTCAGCATTTCCTCTGAAACCATGCTCGGGAGCAAATACTTTTTTAATTGAAACTCCTCGTGACAGCAATGTGTCTACCAAATGAGTGTCACCAATCATAGAAGTTTGATTTACAATTAAAGCTACATTTTTGCCTTCAAGTTGAGGCAAGTATAAATCCATTTGTTCTGCACCAGTAATAATCTCTTTGGACGAATCATTGGAAGGCTGGCTATAACAGGAGCTGAGCATTCCCAAAAACATCGGAAAGAATATGAGGCAGCGGATCAAAACATATTTTTTGAACAAATTCATATTTATATAGGTAGATTTACAACGATATTTTTATTTTACATCAAAATACATTTTTTTTGATGAAGTTGTGAACATAATAATACTTTCTAAGATAAAGCAAAAATCATAATAAAATTATACATTGAACCTACCTTATTTTATATCAAAAAGGATTCACCGGACTTCATCTAATTCTTTTTCCTCAGCAATTTACAGTATTGCAGTGGCGAGTATAGCTATTGGGGTGGCTATAATCCTTATTTCCTATTTAATTTTAGGTGGTTTTCAGGACACTATTAAAGGCAAAATCTTCAGTTTTGCTTCCCACCTTCAAATAACCAAATATACTTTCGGTAATTCCTTTCAGGAAGACCCTATCACGACCAATACCAGCATTTATCAAAACCCTGATAGTATAGAATTTATAGATCATGTGCAGGAGTTCAGCCACAAAGGGGGCTTGCTCAAAACCGATACGGAGGTTCAAGGAGTAGTTTTTAAAGGAGTTGGGCCTGGCTACGATACCAGCAGGTTCAATAGCAATATGGTTGAGGGGCGTTTTATAGAATTCAGCGATTCTTCCTATACGACCGAAGTTGTTTTGAGTAGAAAAATCGCCAATAAGCTTTTACTAAAAGTTGGGGATGAGGTAATCATGTATTTCATCCAAAACCCTCCGCGATTTCGTAAACTTACAGTTTCAGGGCTTTATGACACTGGTCTCGAAGATTTTGACGACAGAGTAATCATTGGAGACATAGGATTGGTGCAGCGGTTAAATGATTGGCCTGATACTTTGGTAGGAGGGTATGAGATTTTTGTTACGGACATCGGAAGAATAGATGAGGCTAAGGAAAAATTAAAATCTTTGGTCCCATATGACATGTATGTGGAAAAAATATCAGATAAGTACCTTCAAATTTTCGACTGGTTATCTCTACTCAACAGAAATGTGGTGATATTTCTTTCACTTATTCTATTTGTGGCCTCTTTTAATATGATATCTATTTTGCTGATCCTGATCATGGAAAGAACTCAAATGATTGGTGTTTTAAAAGCTATTGGAGCAACTAACAGGCAGATCAGGAGTATTTTTATTTATAATGGTATGCTAATGATCTTCAAAGGATTGGTAATTGGAAATGCTATTGGTTTAGGATTTGGCTTTTTACAAAAACGCTTTAAATTTATTCCCCTTGATCCTGAAAATTATTATATGAGTTTTGTTCCTATTTCCTGGGATTGGCCGGTAATAATTATATTGAATTTGATAACCTTTATTACAGTTACGCTGGTGCTACTGATTCCTAC
>CAMPJM010000611.1 GCA_946886805.1 uncultured Flammeovirgaceae bacterium
TATAACAGCTTAGCTTTCATGCTTGAAATGGCTGAAAAAAATCAAACTACTTATACACCGAATGTTCTGAACATTTATCTATTGATGAGGGTAATGACAGATGCCGATTATATAGTAGACACAACAGCTAAAGTAGATCTTAGGTATAAAAACTGGCTGGAATTTTTTTCCGGTTTCCAATCGGTGCAACTTTTAATTGAAGATGATCGAGTCAGGTCCAGGACGGTAATTGCCTTGACATCCTCTCATGAAGAAATAGAGACTATAAAAAGCACAGCAAAAAAGGCAGGAATTGTTCTTGGAAATGGATACGGAGAACTAAAAAGTAACACATTCCGTATTGCTAATTTTCCTGCTATAAAAAACAAAGAGATAGAGTTGTTAATGGATTTTTTCAGAAATCACCTGAGTTAGTTAGATCTTAGATGTTAGATTGAAGACAGAAGATATTGGACGGAAGCTAGGAAATCACTTGACTTGACACATTTCAGTTCAAGGTTCAGGTTCTGAATTATCACAGCTTTGCTAAACTTTTTTTAGTTTGGTAAAGCTTTACAAGACTATTTGTGAGGACACAAACAGTGGCCACTGGAAGAAGGTTAAAGTTTAAAGTTTTATAGGGAGATGGAGCAGGAAGCACAAATTTGGAAGTTGAAGAAAAATGGTCTTAATTACCACCACTTCTAAATGCCATCAGGCATGGTCGATATTGTAGCTCCTGGATTTTGCCGAAGGCATGGCTTTGCCATAATCCGGGGAAAATCAAAAGAATAACATGCTAAGTTTTAAAGAAATAATGTCGGTTTCGCTGATCCTATTTTCAGTGATCGATATTTTAGGATCAATTCCTATTATTATAGACATCCGGAAAAGAGAGGGTCTTATTCAGTCGGAAAAAGCTACCATTATTGCCGGGGTTTTGATGATTGTGTTTCTATTTTTGGGAACTTCTATCTTAAAACTGTTTGGCATAGATGTAGAATCCTTTGCTATTGCTGGTGCTTTAATTATGTTTTTGATAGGAATGGAGATGATTTTGGGTGTTCATATCTTTAAACAAGAAGCGGATAATACTGGGAGCGGCTCAATAGTACCCTTAGCTTTCCCATTAATTGCCGGTGCTGGAACCATGACGACAATACTTGCTTTAAAGGCAGAATATGCTCAATATAACATTTTGATAGGAATTGTAGTCAATCTAATTTTTGTGTACATTGTTTTAAAGACCTCCGGATGGCTGGAGAGAAAAATAGGGGCAGCCGGATTTAGTATTTTAAGAAAAGTTTTTGGCATCATCCTGTTGGCAATAGCAATTAAGCTGATTAAAACAAATTTATTATGATTACCATTTTTACTGACGGTGCATCAAGAGGCAATCCCGGTCCGGGCGGCTTTGCCACTATTCTTGTGTACAATCAGCTGCGGAAGGAAATATCAGAAGGTTTTAGAAAAACTACCAATAACCGTATGGAGTTGTTGGCGGTAATCAAAGGGCTGGAAGCTTTAAAAAAAGAAGGCAGTGAAGTAATAGTTTATTCAGACTCGAAATATGTAGTTGATGCTGTGGAGCAGGGCTGGATATGGGGATGGGTAAAAAAAAATTTCACAGGAAAAAAAAATGCCGACTTATGGCAACGATTTATAAATGTTTACAAAAAACATAGGGTAAAGCTAAAGTGGGTAAAAGGACACGCCGGACATGCAGAAAATGAAAGATGTGATGAACTGGCAGTAAAAAGCGCATTGGGCAGAAATTTACAAATAGATGTTGGTTATGAAGCTTCTTTGGGAAGTTAATTAATAATGATAACGGCATTGGACAATTTCAATTTCGTCTTCATTGACCCTATATACCAATCGATGTTCCAAATTTATCCTTCTCGACCACACATTAGACAGTTCATATTTCAGTGGCTCTGGTTTTCCAGTTCCCTCAAAAGGGGTTCTGAGCAGCTCTTTTATTAATGTGTTAATTTTTTTTAGTATTTTTTTATCCGTTTGTTGCCAATACAAATAGTCATCCCAGGCATTTGAAGCGAACGTTAGTTTCATGTGTGCATAATTGTTTTTAATGGTCACATGGAACCATTGATTAATAAGATAATTATGTCCTTTTGCTTAATAATTAATCATGTCGATTTCACTCTTCGATTAATTTTCTCTCCGTACCCTTGCGCTCGTTAAGTTCTTTTAAAGCATCATGAATGCGTTGTGCGTTTTTAGGGCTTCTAAGCAGATAGCAAGTCTCCTCCATACTATCATAGTCCTTTTTTGACATTACTACAACATCTTCTCCATTAGATCTCTTCACAAATACCGGGGCACTATTAACAAATACCATGTCCATAAAATCTTTTAGATGCCTTCTGAAATTAGAATAGGTTGTGATTTCCATTTTCTTTAACTTTAATTAAAGCTACAAATATAAGAAAAAAAAGCCGTTGTACAACAACTTGCACAAGTCAAATAAATGTGGCTAAAACTTTCTATTATAGTTTAAAAAAAGATTCGTCGTTTTCCATCTCAATGCCGTTTCAACTTTCAAGTTTCTAATTTCCATTTTCGTTCTCGTATGAAAAAAATCTTAACTTCTACCGTGCTAATCTTGGTGGGCATTATAGCAGCCACAATCCTCATCGTGGGGGCTGTTATAGATTTGATAACAGGTATTCTCAGCATGATTTTCTGGACCATTGTTATTTTAATGGGGTATTTTTATGTGAAAAATAAAATCAAAGGCGAAAAGCCAAAGAATAAATAACTTTAAAATTTTCAAAAACATCTTATTGCAAGTCGGGTTATAATTAAAACCAAAAAAAGGTATAAGATGACACGAGAAGAAGAAATGTTACATTTAAACAATATGGCTATTGAAATAGACCAGATTGCAGGATATACTGAGGATATGGATTATGAAGACTTTACAAGCTCTGAGGAAACCCGGGAAATTGTAAACAGAAGTCTCAAAAATATTGGCGAAGCAGCAGATATGCTAAGGAGCAATGATGACTGGATGCGGAAATATCCGGACCTGAGTTTAGATGTTCTGGCCAGGTTACGGGAAACTTCTTATGAAGCACCCTTAGAAATGGACCAGCATGGTGTATGGGGAATTGTAAGTAAAGACCTCCGGGAAATTAAAGAATGTATTTATGCAGCTCAGGAAAAACTTGAAAGATTGGAAGCTGATGACGAAGATATAGGCAATACAACAGTTTAAGGTTCAAGGTTCCAAAAGTTCAAAGTTCAGGGTTCAAGGTTCAGGCTTCAGGGTTCAGAGTTCAAAGGTTTTGAAAAGCATGATAAATCCTGGTGAGATAATCATCTAATACATATATTTAAATCATAATTAACCCGTTGTGTGAAGTCAAGTCTAACAATTCAAAATCACCGAAAATTAGAACTTTATATACCTCACCCATACCCTCTCCTGAAGAGAGAGGGCTAAATGACCTAATTTTCGATGATTTTTACTGAATGATTTTTAATTCACACCA
>CAMPJM010000612.1 GCA_946886805.1 uncultured Flammeovirgaceae bacterium
GCCATCTATCTTCATATGCCGCCAGAGGAATACTTGGATTTTGGAAAATCATAAAATAAGCAATGGATTGGTTGTTATAACCTGTGGCAGGAAGATTATCACTTTTTCTGTTGCTGTAATTTAGCTTTGCATTCAGTTTTAATTTCTGAGATATTTTTTGATTTAAACTCAAAGCAGCTGATATTCTTTCGAAGCCCGTGTTGGGCATGATCCATTCGTTTTTTGTCTGGGTTATTGAGGCCCTGGCAGAACCATTTTCATTGCCACCTTCCAAGGACACATTATTGGTTATTGTGGAGCCGGTCCTGAAAAATCCGCTTACGTTATCTTCATAAGGTTGCCAAAGCATTCTTTCGGCAGACTGTCCATCAATTTCAGGATCATATTGATAATAATATTGCCCTTCGAATTTGGGACCGAAAGCACTACTGGTGCCTCCAGTGCTTGCACCGTCTTCCGAAACCCCGTAAGAATAATACATCTCACCCGCATCGTTAAAGCCCCTTCCTGTTCCCTGACCATACTCATACTGGCGTTCAGGCCAATAAAGTACATCATTAACACTATAGCTCGAGTTAACCGTTACGCCAATGCCTTTTTGCTGTCTTGCACCTGATTTGGTGGTAATAATTAGAGCTCCGTTGGCCGCACGGCTGCCATACAAAGCTGCTGCACTTGCTCCCTTTAATACAGTTATACTTGCAATATCATCAGGGTTTATATCAGCTATGCCATTCCCAAAGTCTACAGGAACATCATTACCGGAACCTGCACCATACGCATTTCCAACCCCTGAGCTGGTAATATCGCTGTTCATAGGAACTCCATCCAATATGATCAGCGCATTGTTGCCATTCGGATTTAAAGAATTATCTCCCCTGAGCGTCACCCTTACAGAGTTTACAGGTCCTGATCCTGAAGAAGCAAGGTTTAAACCAGCTACTTTTCCGGTGAGGGCACTTAAAGCGTTATTAGACCTTGCATTGGTAATTTCCGTTCCATCTACCGACTGGGCAGCATAACCTAAGGCCTTTTCTTCACGCTTGATACCCAAAGCTGTTACTACAACTTCGTTAAGGACTTTTTGATCTTCCTCTAGTTGTACGTCTATTACTGCTCTGTTATTAACAGTCACTGCTTCTGTCTTATACCCTATAAAACTAAACGAAAGGCTACCTTCACCTGAAGAATTAGCAGGGATTGAAAGATTATAATCGCCTTGAACGTCGGTAATTGTGCCTATGTTTGTGTCCTTTAATAACACAGATACTCCTGGAAGGGGACTTCCCTCCGAATCGGTCACTTTTCCCTTGATATTCATTGATTGGGAGAATGCACCATGATAAAAAAGCAAAAGCATTACGCTAAGAGCGATAAAATGCTTAGTGGCATTAGTGGTAATTTTGGTAAATGTCAAATTCATACCTTTGGTTTATTTGTTTTATTTGTTTTCCCAAAGATATCCCGAGGCTGTAAAGAGAATGTTAATTTAAAAACATCAAAATATTAAATTAAGATTTGAATGCTTTCAGAGGCGTTTTGGTACTTTACGCTAATTTGAAAAATCTCCAACGGACATCCCGTCCCCAACAAATCCCCTTCCTCATAGTTAAGCTACCGAACCAAATTGTATGAAGCCTAATGCACAACGATTTTTCTGAACTTATTCTCAAGGATGGTCCCATTATAGGAGCAGCGATTCACAGTGGCCACAAAGTACGGGAGGAATTACGGTCCTATTTCAATCTTAGTGAATCCGAACGCTTACGGGAAGAAGACCCGTATACCGATCGCTGGGCAGATGTAGCACCAAATACCATAAAAGCTTTTCATTCACGGTTTGAGGTGGATCTTAACAGATCGCGGGATAAAGCCATCTACAGAAAACCAGAAGATGCCTGGGGCTTACAGGTTTGGAAGGAAGATCTACCAGAGGCTATTGTGCAGAAGTCACTTGCGCAGTATGATTCTTTTTATAACGAGGTGAAAAATATGCTCTCAAAAATTTATGATCAGCATGGATTTATCATTGTCCTCGATATCCATACCTATAATCATAAAAGGGCGGGTGCCGACGGTGCTGAGGCAAACCCGAAAGAAAATCCGGAAGTGAATATTGGGATCAGCAATATGAAAAGGGAGCAATGGGCCCCGGTAGTAGATGGATTTATGGAAGATCTACGAAAATTTGATTTCAATGGAAGGCAATTGGACGTTCGGGAAAATGTAAAGTTCAAAGGGGGTTATTTTTCTAACTGGATTCATTCACAATTTCCGCAAAGTTGTTCTATAGCCATCGAGTTTAAAAAGTTCTTTATGAATGAATGGACCGGAGAGTTGGATACTGACCAACACAAAACTTTATACAAAGCATTAGAGTTTACGAAGGATAATCTTTTAGAAAACAGCCGGAGAATTCAAAGGAAGTAATTTTGAATTACAAAAGTACTAACCATCACTCATAAGATTGATGCAAAATCACATAATGGCAGACAACAAAATAGCTGAAATTAAGGAGAAGTTAGGAGAAGGAAAGTTTATAAATATCAGATGGGAGGAGGGAGAACTGTTGCATATCGAGCGACCCCTTCCTTTTCTTGTAGTTTATCGCCACCCGGCCGGAGAGGTGGATCCTGTAATAAAAAGAATGGTCTCCAATGAGGCTTCCCACTTCATAGCTTCAGAAGATAATGAAGAAATTTTCGAGGTCATAAAATGCCTGACATCATCACTTTCAGCTAGATTTGGTGCCTTTTTACTCGTTGAAGTGTGGCCCGATAAAAAGCTTGGGTCACCGGAAATTCCATTCTTTAAGATTTTTGGCCCTGCTGATAAGCTTCCAGCTTCTGTTGAGAAACTTGAGAAAGAGTTAAAGAAGTTCTCATTTTTGATGGAAAAGCCACATGTGGACATAAGTGCCTCAAAAATTCGCTCTAAAAAGGGACTTCAGCCTCTTTTAACAGAGGATGACTGGAAGAAAATGGAATGCTTGTACTTAGGTATTTCCATCAATCCATTTTACCTCAACCCCAATACAGATGGAATCTATCCCATGCTGGTCAGGAAATTTCTTGTTGGTATTTCAAAAGTTTTCAAGCAAACATTCTTTGATTTTGTAAAAATACAAACAACTCAAAAAGTTGAAAATTATCATGTTTTAGGTAGGAGCCATTTAAGCAAAAGCGTGTGGGAAGTAGATCAGAAATTAGTAAGTATCAGTGATCAGATAAATTTTTTAATGCTTATAACTCCAGTCAACAGTGATGAAGAATGGGAAGAATTTAAAAACAGAAAATTCGAAAAAGCCCCAAACTTTCATTATAGGCTACTTCCTGTGGATCCTGATCAGTTAAAGCGCCAACTCTACAATATTCCTATTGAAAAGGTAGAAGACCCCACCATGAACTTCTTGTTCAGAGATAAGCGGTTTGAAATAGAAAAGATGCTTACCATGCTCAGCAGCAGGGACACCAAAGGATTTTTAT
>CAMPJM010000613.1 GCA_946886805.1 uncultured Flammeovirgaceae bacterium
AATTTTATCTCATTCAGCTTCAATAAAGCCTCTACCGGACTTATAGTATTAATGTCTACTGCTTCCAAGAGGTTCGTTACTTCTTTAAATTTAGGATCTGCCTCAAATAAACTGAGCTGGTAATTCTGTTTAGGCATGGCCTCCAAATTCTTAGCGGTTTGGTTGCTGATCTTGTCCTTTTCAAGATGATGCATAATCTCATTGGCTCGCAACACCACCTGATTAGGCATTCCCGCTAATTGCGCCACATGAATTCCAAAGCTGTGTTCGCTTCCGCCTTCTTTTAGCTTCCGCATGAATATAATTTTATTCTGTAATTCCTTTACCGAAACGTTGAAGTTCTTTATTCGGGGAAAGTCATTGCATAGTTGATTCAATTCATGATAATGGGTAGCAAAAAGCGTTTTTGCCTTCATTTTCGGATGGTTGTGCAGGTATTCGACAATAGACCAGGCGATAGAAATACCATCATAAGTACTTGTACCACGACCTATTTCATCCATTAAAATTAAACTTCTATCGCTAAGATTGTTGAGGATACTTGCTGTTTCAATCATTTCTACCATAAAAGTAGATTCCCCTTTGGAGAGATTATCAGACGCACCTACCCGCGTAAAGACCTTGTCTATTATTCCGATGGTAGCTTTCGAAGCAGGCACATAAGATCCCATCTGCGCCATCAACACTATCAGAGCTGTTTGCCGCAATAAAGCTGATTTCCCAGCCATATTGGGTCCTGTTATGATCATGATTTGCTGGTCTTCATCATCAAGGAAGACGTCATTGGGAACATATTCCTCACCCATGGGCAGCTGCTGTTCTATAACGGGGTGCCTACCATCCTTTATATCCAATATCCTTTCTTCGCTGATGGCCGGTTTACAGTAACTATTCTTCTGGGCGAGGCACGCAAAAGAAGCCAAGGCATCAACAACCGCAAGCATTCGAGCGTTTTGCTGAATATGATTTACATAGTCCGTTGCATGAATTACCAGTTCGCTGAACAAACGCTGCTCGATAGCTCCGATTTTATCCTCGGCATTAAGGATTTTCTCTTCGTAAATTTTGAGTTCCTCAGTAATATATCGCTCGGCATTTACCAGTGTCTGTTTTCTGATCCACTCTTCCGGAACCTTGTCCTTGTGCGTGTTAGAAACCTCAAGATAATACCCAAACACTTTATTATAGGCAATTTTCAACGAGCTAATGCCCGTTTTTTCAACCTCCCTTTGCTGGATTTGCAACAGGTAGTCTTTTCCCGAATAGGCAATTTTGCGAAGCTCATCCAATTCTTCATCTATTCCGTCTTTGATCAGATTTCCTTGATGAATTAGCATTGGCGGATCCTCTCTTAGCTCCTTTTCAATCTTGTCTAGCAGGAACTGACATGGATTTATCTGATCGGCCATTTTTTGCAAAGGCACTACTCCTGAAGTGGACAAGGCTGTTTTAATAGGGATTGAATGGCCCATCGCTTTTTTTAATTGCGCCATTTCCCGTGGATTTATCCTGCCCACGGCTACTTTGGAAATCAGCCGCTCCAGGTCTCCTATTTGTCTCAAGTATTGGAGTATGGTATCCAGCAACTTTTGACGGGCAAGCAAGGCTTCTACAACTCTATGCCTTTCCTCAATACTAGTTTTCTCTTTTAAGGGAAGTACAAGCCATTTTTTCATGAGCCGGGCGCCCATGGGAGTTACTGTTTGATCTAAGATTTGTATGAGCGGAACGCCGTCTTGCTGCGCCTGCAATAACTCAAGGTTGCGAATCGTAAACCTGTCTAACCATACGTATTTATCTTCCTCTATCCTGCTAATGGAAGATATATGCTTCACTTCTTTGTGTTCAGTTTCCTTTAAGTAAAATAATACCGCTCCGGCAGCTATAATTCCCTCATTTATATTTTCAATGCCAAAGCCTTTTAGAGAAGCCGTGTCGAAATGTTTGATAAGATTTTCATAGCTATAATCGTATTGATAAACCCAATCTTCAAGGCAGTTGATATTGAATTTCTCTTTCAGAAGTTGCTGGAAATTATCCCTGTTCTTTTTGCTGTAAATAACTTCGCTGGGCCGGAAACTCTGTAGCAATTTCTCGACATATTGAGCAGATCCCTGAGCCACTAAAAACTCACCAGTAGATAAATCTAAAAAGGAAATACCATACTCGTCTTTTGTATAATGAATTGATGCCAGATAATTATTTTGCCTTTTCTCCAGCACATTGTCATTGAAGGATAATCCCGGGGTGACTAATTCTGTAACACCTCTCTTTACGATCCCCTTTACCGATTTCGGGTCTTCGAGCTGATCACAAATCGCTACTCTGTTGCCTGCTCTTACTAATTTAGGTAAATAAGTGTCTAAGGAATGGTGTGGAAAACCTGCCAGGGCAATATGCGAGGCTGATCCATTGGCTCTTTTGGTGAGCACAATATCAAGAATTTTGCTTGCTTTCACCGCGTCTTCCCCAAACGTTTCGTAGAAATCACCCACACGAAATAATAATAAAGCACCAGGATGGCGAGCTTTAATGGCATTGTACTGCTTCATTAAAGGAGTTTCTGTCGCTTCTTTCTTCTCTTTTGTTTTTGTCATTCCTTTAGCTTTTGGCTCCGGCTCTATAGTGATCCCAAAAAATAGGTTAATTAGTTTTCAATCTTCAAACGAAATAAAAATTTATCATTATTACTTATTACAAAAAGTTTAATAATAAATCATCTGTTCAAAGTAAGTTTGCAGGGAAAGTTTACAGCTAATTTAAAGCTACCTTCAAATTTACTTGTATTTCCCGGAGCTTAAAATTTTTAAAGAAAAAAAATCAGGCTCTGAAAAAAAGATTTGAAAAAATGAAAAAACTAAAGAATGAGGAGCTGAACAGAATCTCGGTTCAGGAATTTAAGGCTATTGAAAAAACGCCGGTCTCTATAGTTTTAGATAATATCCGCAGTTTGAACAATGTAGGGTCAGCATTCAGAACAGCTGACGCTTTTTTGATCGAAAAAATCTACTTATGTGGCATTACGGGCACTCCTCCGCACCGGGACATTAACAAAACTGCCTTGGGTGCTACAGATTCAGTGGAATGGGAATACCATGAAGATACTTTTTCTTTAATAGAGAAGCTGATGAAAGATGGAATAATCATCGCCAGTATAGAGCAAGCCGAACAGAGTGTTTCTTTAGAAAACTTTACACCCGAACCAGGAAGAAAAATCGCTTGTGTTTTTGGTAATGAAGTTTTCGGGGTTGATCAGAAAGTTGTTGATGCTTCAGATTTTTGTCTGGAAATCCCTCAGTATGGCACTAAACATTCTTTGAACATATCAGTAAGTATGGGAATTGTTGTTTGGGATTTGTTCCAGAAGTTAAATAGTTGAGGCAAAATAAAAGGCCGGGAATTATCCCGACCTTCATTTAGGGCTAGTTGAGAAATAAGTTGTAAAGGATAGAGTTAGTTTTTTTGTTCTTTAT
>CAMPJM010000614.1 GCA_946886805.1 uncultured Flammeovirgaceae bacterium
GTGCTATCATTTTGCGCTACCACAAGCCCGGCCTCTTCATTTATGATATTCTCTAACTTTATTATCTTTGGCTCATCCATTATATTAGTACCATAAACCTGTTGTGTGAATTAAGTAAACATTGATAAACATCATTGAAAATCAGGCAATTTAACCCTCTCTCTTCAGGAGAGGGCATCGGGTGAGGTCAAATGGAATTCTGATTTTCAATGGTTTTAATTGTTAAATTTGATTTCAAACAACGGATTACCATAAATACAAACCCATTAGTTCTCAAATTTATTAAATTCATTTTAGAAAAGGGTGGGAATCTAAATTAATAAAGTGATGCATGATTGATGATACATATCTCACCATAAAAGAAGAAGCAGAAGGCTTATATAAGGAAAAAGGAAGTAAATTTATATCACTTGCATTTCCTGTACAAAATGAAGAAGGGGTAAAACAGCACCTTGAGGGTGTAAAGAAACAATATTATGATGCCCGGCACCACTGCTATGCCTATATGCTTGGCAAAGACGGGGAGGATTATCGTGCAAACGACGATGGTGAGCCAAATCATTCTGCGGGCGATCCTATTCTGGGCCAGATCAGATCCAACAATTTAACCTTTGTTCTTATAATAGTGGTCCGCTATTTCGGTGGTACAAAATTGGGTGTTGGAGGTTTAATAAATGCTTATAAAACTGCTGCATCAGAAGCATTATCGAATTGCACGGTAATTAGCAGAAAGGTAAAAATCATGGTAGATATAAAATTCGATTACCTGTCTATGAACGATGTAATGAGCTTAATTAAAGAGTACGAAGCTGAAATAAAAGAGCAGAAGTTTGATAATACTTGCAATATAAAAGTCGAAATACGATTGAGCTCTTCACAAAGTTTTATAGACAGATTGTCTGCATTGGAAAATGTTTCTGCTTATTCTTTCTAATTCAAATAGCCTTTATATAGCAGTCTATTATAGATTTCCAGACAAACCCATGCATCTGTAGCCGCGTATCGTAGCTGTTTTTCATTCAAAACTTCCCTTTCCCAATTGGTGGTTTGCTGAGTTTTGGAAATCCTTATTTGCAGAAATATTGCGGACAGGCTTCTAACACCTTCGTGCTTTACACCCAACTCTTTGGCAATCGTATTTAATTCTATTATGCCATCGGGTTCAAACTCTCTTAATTTCCTGAGCTCTTTTATATCGTCCCTGATACTAATCCCGATCTTTAGAATAGTACTATCACGGAATAAATTCGTCAATTCTTTGGTAAAACCCGTAAGATTGAGTCTGAACAGGTAAACAGCGTCTGTTGTAGCTATTTGTAGCAACGAAACGCTATTATATTCCCCCTTCTTAAAAGCTGGCTTCGTTTCAGTATCAAAACCCAGAACTTTATGTTTATATATTTCTTTTAGTGCTTCTTTTATCTGCTCTTGGGTTGTAATAAGAACCAGGTTCCCTTCATATTTCTCAACTGGTAAATCATTTACTTCTTCTTTTGTAATTTCTTTTAAGTACATATTCTAATTAATCTTTAACCTTTCCGTTATCTTTGTACCGGGCAATTTTTATGTTTAAGTAGGCAAATAATACAGTCATAAAAGGACTTATAATATTAAAAAAACAATAGGGAAGATATGTCAATGTGGCCACACCTAATATACTTGACTGGGTAGCACCACAGGTATTCCATGGCACCAGCACAGAAGTTACTGTTCCCGAATCCTCTAAAGTCCTGCTAAGATTTTCCGGTTTAAGTCCGCGCTCCCTGTATGTGTCGGCAAACATTCTACCTGGAACTACTATAGATAAATATTGATCAGAGGCGGTTAAATTGAAAAATATACAAGTACCAGCGGTTGAGGCTACTAATGACCCGGTACTATTTACCGCTTTTATAACTGATGTTGTAATCGTTTTTAGAAACCCACAGGATTCCATTACCCCTCCAAATATCATGGCGCAAATAATCAACCAGATAGTTTCCAGCATCCCAGCCATACCTCCCGTCGATAGCAGGTCGTTTACTACTGCATTTTCTGTTGTAATAAAGATTTCGGTGTACATTGCCTTCATTACAGCAACGTAAGAAAGCGTAAGGAAATCTCCGTGACGGTCTGCTATCTGATAAATAATTTGAGGCTGGAAAATCACGGCAAAAAGACCTCCCAATAATGTACCCGCCAGCAATGCCGGTAAAGCAGGCACTTTCTTTACAATCATTATTATAACTATTGCCGGAACAATAAATAACCATCCACTAATATTAAAAGCCTTGTCCAAGGAGGTCAATACGGCTTCAATGTTACCCACGCCAGCTGCTGGGGTAATTGTAAAACCTGCAATTAAAAATAAAATTAAAGTGAGTACCATTGAAGGTGCTGTAGTCAGCGTCATATATTTGATATGCGTAATCAAATCAGTTCCGGCCATAGCAGGTGCCAGATTGGTGGTATCAGACAATGGGGACATTTTATCTCCAAAATAGGCACCCGAAATAATCGCTCCTGCAACAAAACCGTCTGAGATACCCAATGCTTTGCCTATTCCCAGCAAGGCAATGCCAATAGTGGCTATTGTTGACCAGGAACTACCCGTAGCCACAGAGACAATAGCGCATACAACACATGCCGCAACTAAAAAAATAGTAGGATTTAATATCTGAAGTCCGTAATATATCATCGCGGGAACAATTCCACTTAACAACCATGTCCCGGCCAAAGAACCTATAAGTAGTAAAATAATGATGGAAGACATGGCAGAACTAATGCTCTTCACAATGCCATCCAACATATCATTCCAAAGTACGCCAACCCTCAATCCTATCAATCCAGCAACAGCGGCAGAAAGCCCAAGCACTATTTGGTTGGAGCCTGCTAGTACATCATCACCAAAAATGGTAACATTTGCGTAAAGTAGAACAATTAAAAAAAGTATTGGAATCAGAGATTCAAAAAGTGTTGGCTTCCGGGTAGATAATGCCATATTTAAATAAAAGCAGATTTAATTTATTGGAAAGATAATAAAAAAGATGAAAAGACATTATTATTATCCTTTTTAAAACGATAGCAAATTTTCGTAGGCTACTGCAAAAGCAGTTTACTTAGTCTCTCACCTACTCTCGTTCCGATGGCAATCCCCATTCCGCCGAGACCTACTCCTGCTACTATTCGAGGACTAACAAACTGAATTACCGGCTGCTTATCAGGCCCAAATCCCATTATTCCCGACCAGATCATATCTATCTCATGAGAAAAATCCGGCAATATTATATTTGCAAGCTTTTCTTTTAAAACCCTCAGAATTTGTTCATTCACTTCAAATTCTGTTGTCGATTCTCTTTTGAAATCAAGATTTCTACCCCCTCCGAAGATTATTCTCTTGTTATAGTTCCGAAAATAATAGAAACCTTCATCCATGTGAAAAGTACCCTTAAAAGGTAAACCTGAAATTGGTTTGGTTATAAGCAC
>CAMPJM010000615.1 GCA_946886805.1 uncultured Flammeovirgaceae bacterium
CTTATTCCTCTCCCCTTTTTTCCGTCCCTTGTACATCTCCAGTTCAGGATGGTTTTCTCCATATCCAGGGTTTTGCTTTTTAGGCAAAGGTTGTCCTCTATATTCCCTTCCAAAATGAACATGCTTCATTTGCGTGTGGCAGGATTTTATTGGGCATCTTGGTATCTCCGGAAAAGTAAGGCTAACACCGGCCTGTACAAAAAAAGCAGGTGTTTTATGTTTCACAGGAGTAAGAGATTCCGGTAGATTGATAGTATAATTGCTAAATTCGTAAGATGGCCTCAACACAAGCCTGAAGTATTCGGATAGGTTTTTTTCAATTGGAAGCCCTACATTAAAATAAAGACCCTGCTCCATAACATTTTTATTAAATGCACCGCCTCTGTTATGCTTACCAAATTGAGCATCTATAATAAATGAGTAATCCCAATAATCGTAGATTCTGGCACCCACGGTTCCAAAAAATTTTGTTTGAAGTGTGCTCTCGGTAGACGCTTCATAATTGTTCAAATAATTTACATTGAACTCCGGAGAGTATGTTTTAATGATATGATACTCTGCAGCAAAACCTAGTCCCAATCTGAAACGGTTTATGTTGTAATGAAGGCTTAGCATCAGAGGAATACTTGTTCCTTTGGCTTTAAAACTAATATCAGCAGTATCGGTATTTATGAGTACATCATCAGCGCCTGTAAATAAGCCCTCCGTATATTGAGGATCGGTCATCCAACTTGAATATCCGGTGTTGGGCCCCGAAGCAGTTAATTCGCTGTTCTCAATAATATAAAGGTTATTTCCTTTTTGTAACAATGAAAATTGATCTACATCATGGCTATAGAAGGTTCTGCCATATCCCGTGGTAATTGTGAGAGAGAATTTGTTCAACACCTTCCTTACCAAACTTCTTTCAATGCCTCGTTCATCTTTGTACATTAAGAAGCCCTTTTTCCCTTGGGAAAACAAATTTGTTGAGACACCTAAGGTGAAACAAAGCATAATTATAATAATGTAGATGCTTCTATATTTCAGGGACATTCAATTGATTTTACACCTTAGGATGGTTATTTCCTTTAAAAAAACTGATTCAAAGTTATTAAGGGTATTACAGTTTTTACAGTTTAATATAAGCCTTTCAAGGTTTTCAAAAGTAAATTTGTTTTAATTAATTATAGCAAATAAGGGTCAGAAAAGCCCTTTAAAGAAAATTGCAACCAATCCACAATTTAAAGTTCGCAAATTAAGCATTTATTCTAATGTAATTAAACTGTTGCGATGCCTAATTTATTACCATTCATCCATAATAAATTCCAATACTATAAATAGGGTATTCGCATTTCAAATATTGTTTGCAAATAAAACAATATCTACCTTAATTACACAAGTTTAAAAAATGTAAATGAACCTTTGAATTTTTAAATTCGAATATTAAACTCATAATATGATTAACTTGAGGAGTATCCATAAATCTTATCCTGTAGGAAAGCAGTCGCTTCATGTGCTCAAAGGAATAGATATGAATGTGGCAGAAGGTGAGTTTGTTTCTATTATGGGATCTTCGGGTTCGGGTAAATCTACTTTATTAAACATCTTGGGAATTTTGGACAGCTACGATACCGGGGACTACAGTCTTGCAGGGGCTTCTATAAAAAACCTTTCAGAATCCAAAGCAGCATATTATAGAAATCACTTTTTAGGTTTTGTATTTCAGTCTTTTAATTTGCTGGGTTTCAAAAATGCTATGGAAAATGTTGCCTTGCCCCTTTATTATCAAAAGGTGAGTAGAAAGAAACGAAATAAACTTGCGCTCGAGTTCCTTGACAAAGTAGGCTTACTTCAATGGGCAGAACACATGCCCGGAGAGATGTCCGGGGGTCAGAAACAAAGGGTAGCAATAGCCAGGGCCCTAATTTCCAATCCGAAAGTAATTTTAGCAGACGAACCAACAGGTGCATTGGACACCCAGACATCTTATGAAGTGATGGAGATATTTAAGTCAGTTAATCAATCTGGAAAAACAATAATTATTGTGACTCATGAAAACGATATTGCAGACAAAACAGATAGGGTAATCAGGTTGAAAGATGGCCTTATCATTAACCGGGACTATGAGATAGCCTGAGGTTGGGTGTTGGGTGTTGGGCTTGGAAAAGATGGAAGTTAGAAGTTGGAAGATGGAAGTGGGAAGCAAAGATTGTCATGGATTAAATTAAGTCACTAAATCATAACCTATAAATCATAATTCATAATTCACCAAATCATAAATCACCAAACCATAATTCATAATTTATAATTTATAATTCCCAATTTCCAATGTTTGATCTTGATAAGTGGCAGGAAATACTCCATACCATTCAGAAAAATAAATTAAGGACTTTTTTGACAGCATTTAGCGTGTCCTGGGGAATCTTTATGTTGATTTTTCTTTTGGCTTTTGGCAAAGGTTTTCAAAATGGTGTTGAAGGGGAGTTTAGTGATGTAGCCACCAATAGTCTTTGGCTAAACTCCGGCCAAACCAGCATGCCTTATAAGGGAACAAAGCCTGGCAAACAAGTGCAGATGGATAATGTCGACTACAATGTCATTAAAAATCAAATTGAAGGAGTTGATAAAATAACCTCAAGATTTTTTTGTTATGGTGAGTTTACCATTAGGTACAAAGATAAATATTCATCCTTTGAGGTGATGGGCTGCCATCCGGACCACAGATTTTTGGAAAATCAAACCCCAATTAAAGGGCGGTTTATCAATAACCTCGATATAAAACAAAGAAGGAAAGTCGCCGCCATAGGTACAAAAGTAGTAGAAGGCTTGTTTGGGACAGAGGACCCAATAGGCAAGCAAATAGATGTCAACGGCATAGTGTATACAGTAGTGGGAATTTTTGAGGACGGTGGCGATGAGGGCGAGGTAAGACGGATTTTCATTCCTATTTCGGTAGCGCAATTAACATATGAAGCCACCAATAACGTCCACCAAATAATGTTTACCATTGGGGATGCGGACGTGGCAGAATCGAATATTATCAAACAAAATGTGATCAATATGATGTCAAACAGGCATCAATTCGATCCTAATGATACAAGGGCGCTGTTTATCTGGAATAACGTGGAGGAATTTCAGAAATTCAGAAGCTTATTTAATGGTATCCAAATGTTTCTGTGGGCTGTAGGATTAGTGACAATAGTGGCGGGCATTGTGGGTGTAAGCAATATCATGTTGATTGTAGTGAAAGAAAGAACCCGAGAAATTGGTGTAAGAAAGGCCTTGGGAGCTACTCCAGGATCAATAGTAAGCCTGTTTTTACAGGAATCAATTACCATCACTCTTTTGGCCGGGTATATCGGATTACTCGCTGGTGTAGGACTGATTGAACTGATAAACTGGGCTATGACCAATTTCCAGATAGAAACCGAATTTTTCAGCAAGCCCAAAGTCGATTTGGGAATAGCTTTAAAAGC
>CAMPJM010000616.1 GCA_946886805.1 uncultured Flammeovirgaceae bacterium
CATTAAAACAGAAACGGAACTGATTTTAAAGAGCAGGTATGTAGTTCCTCAAAAATTGCTTCAGAAAAATTATATATTTGAATTTCCAACGATAGAAAAAGCTTTGAATGATCTTTTAAAGAAGACCTGAAAAAGTATGAGAAACTACGGATTAACCTGAATTACACCGAAAAAATAAAGATTTATCTTTTCAAATCTTATCCAAAAGTCTTTTTGTAGTATTGTTTAGGGATTCCGGAACAGACCCTGAAAGATGATAAGTACAGTTGAAATGTGCCAAACAAATGTCGCCGCAATGGATTGACCTCAAAAATTACCGCTTTCGTGATTTAGATTCCAACCTCCTGTCTCGTAGACCAAATTTCATAAATAGGATCGCCTTTGCTGCTTTTTCCGCTATGGTGCCATTTGCCATCTTCTATTTTGAAATCAAATTCCAGGCTTGCGCCCACCCGACTGTTGTCCCGGGAAAAAAATTCTATGTTCTCTATATATTTGCCTCCCTCCGTGGTGTAAGTGCCTCCCCCGGTTCCAAAAAATTCCCCTGTTTCACTGTTGTAGGCGATCCATTGAAACTTAGTTCCTGATAGTATTTTCATGGTTTTTCTTGCCCCGGGAGTCATGGTATTCATCTTTCCATCACTTTTTCGTCCGGTGATCAGCCAGGCACCACTCAATTTGCCGGGCTTGCCGTTATCAACTCTTTTCCAGCTCTCTTCGCCAAACGAAAGTTGATCTTCCTGGTAAGTTAAGGGAACATTTTCCCCCTTGCCTACTAGACCTTTGTTCTGGGTATGATATTCCCAGGTAACCTGCGTTTGATTTTCATCATTTAATTCCCATTCTCCACCCGCGGTAAAGACAAATTCAGCAGGCTCTGATTTATAATAAGTTAAAGAAAAATGATCGCTAGTAACAATTAACAAACCCTTTGTACCATCGGACAACGTGGTTTCCCATGCGCCGATAAGGTCTCTTTCGGTAATTGGAATGCTTTGGGTAAAGAATAAAAGCCCGGTAAGTAATATCGAGTAAATCATAGCTTATAAATTTGGTTAAAAAAGTAGGTAAATATTGTGAATTATCCAAATGAATTAGAGAATTGTGTTGTGAGCTTCCCTGTCGCGAACAATGGAGGCTATTGTTCCTAAGTTTAAGCAACAAGCATGCAAGGGCTTTAGCAATGTCCACCACACATATTCCTGCTATTCTTGGTAAGTTCTTTCATTGACTGTTTTTTGAAAGTTTGGTATAAGATTTCAAAAGATGAAGCATATCAATATTGGCCCTAATTAAAAGCCAATATTGATAGCAGTTTGTCCATACAAACAATTTAAAAACGGCTCAAAACTTAAGCCGTTTTGTTTTAATTTCCGAAGGCCAACCAATCAAAAAGATCATTTGATTTGTCCCCGTATTTCTCCCCCGGGATGCTGCACAGTATGTACGTTTACATAAGTGTTGCCCATCCTTATTTCCTTTACCAGATCAGGAATAGTCATTCCTTCCAAGGGGCCAACAAGGTCTTCCGAAGTTATTTTTCCTCTGTTTAATACTCCTGCAAAAGGACCTTCTATGGCCGGGCCGACAAACAAAGGAACTACTACAGGCCCATTTACACCCGGAGGTGCCAAATGTATATGCGCCATTGTTACATCCTGAATATGGTTTACACCAAGTACAAAATAAAGGGCACTCGTATCCTGGGTATATCTAAAAAGGGAAATTCCTAAAGCCGCTGTTTCTACAGAAGGCACTTCAAAGTCTCCTTTCAATCGAGTGCGGAAATTTTGGGAATGGTCAAATTTTGCAACTTCTTGAGAAGTAATACCAACAGACATAGCTTCCTGATCAGTAATTTGGATCAGGTCTTCATTTTTTTCTGCCGCAGGTTTTTGTTGGTCTTGTTCACTGCAAGCGATCATAAAAAGCATGGCTAACATAAAGCCAAAAGGGATAAGTTTTTTCATAGAAATGGGTTTAAGGTGAGCTTTTTAATCGTAACTTATCCGGTTGCGGATTGTTCAACTATTTTGTATAGATAAGCAATAATGGCGTGGTGGGTGAGGACACACCGCAATGTCGTGTAGTTAAGAACCAACCAAGATCCTTCCTATCGTCAGGATGACAATAGGATCTATTTTTGTCTTATTTGCCATCCTGAGAATTAATTTTTGGTCTGCCAAACGCACAAATCAGGATGACGATATAAATTGCTGCAAATCAGTGATTTACGTAAACACGTCATCGGTAGTAATAATGGAATAAATTCCATTATTACAAAATCGTTCGTGCCGATGGCACTCCATTTTCTCACCTGCCAAATGCCGTAGGCATGGACGATGCTGTTACCTTAGATTTCAATCTAAGGTACAGAAAGGTTAGAAGCTTTACGCTGAAAATCAGCAATTTACGTAAATACGTCATCGGTAGGAACGAAGGATCTGGGAGCATTCCCCTAACTAAACGGCATTGGTTTACAAACTATCTACAAAGAAAACTTTTGACTGGATCTATGTTCACCCTGTTCTTGATTCATTCAAATAAGTTAGAACTCATGTAACGGTCTCCTCTATCGCAAACAATAAAAACAATTACTCCTGAAGTTAAAGTAGAAGCCAAGTCCAAGGCTGCATGCAACGCGCCTCCACTACTCATCCCCGCTAAAACACCTTCTTCTGTGGCGAGCTTTCGAGTAGTTCGGACAGCATCTTCTTCACTTACGTCAATTATTCTATCTACCCTTTCTTTTTCATAAATTTTAGGCAAATATTCAGGCGACCATCTCCTTATTCCCGGAATACATGACCCATTTGTAGGTTGTGTACCTATAATCTGAATGGAGGAATTCATTTCTTTTAAATAGCGTGATACGCCCATAATGGTGCCGGTTGTTCCCATCGCTGATACGAAATGGGTAACTTTTCCCTCTGTGTCTTTCCAAATCTCGGGGCCAGTACTTAGATAATGCATTTTATAGTTATCAGGATTGGCAAATTGATTCAACATAAAATAACCATCATTGGCAACCATTTTTTCTGATAATTCCCTTGAATACTCTATGGTTTTATAAGCAGGGGTTAGAATTACTTCTGCTCCATAAGCCCTCATAGCCTTAATTCTTTCGAGAGTAGCATTTTCTGGCATTATCAAAGTCATATTTACCTTCATCATCTTTGCAATCATCGCCAGCGCAATGCCGGTATTACCGCTGGTTGCTTCCACCAGCCTGTCACCTTCTTTTATATCACCCCGATCCAGCGCACTTTTGATCATGTACATGGCGGCACGGTCTTTTACGCTACCCCCGGGATTTTGCCCTTCGAGTTTACCATAAATAGTAACATCTTTAAATTGGGCTATATTTTTTATTTCTACTAATGGCGTATTGCCAATCAAATCAAATATGGTCATACCTGTGCCTTATATACTACTAAATCAATTTC
>CAMPJM010000617.1 GCA_946886805.1 uncultured Flammeovirgaceae bacterium
AGAAACTTCGCTTTTCCCCTATTATTGAAGACAATAGGATCGTTAGCCCCCTTTGTTATCGCCTGATCGTAGTCCGCGATGGATTTTCCGTAGTCACTTTCTTTAAAATACGCATTTCCGCGGGTTATCAAAACTGCGGTATCTGCCAGCCCCATATCTATTGCGGTACTTAAAGCTGCTATGGCCTTATTATTTTCTCCCGTCGCATAACTTGCCTGCCCCAGGTAAGAAAACAACTTGGCTTCTTTAACTCCTTTATCGCGAGCTGCTATTAAATTTTCCATTGATTTTTTAGCGTCTCCTACCTCAAATTGAGACAATCCAAGCATGTATATATTATCCACGGAATTTTCTCCGGCACTAATTGCCATTTCTAAATCATTTGCAGCTTCTTTATATTTTTTTAATTGGAAATAACTCAAGCCCCTATTGCTATATAACATTCCCTCTTTTATTCCCTTACTTTCAGCAGCAGTTAAAGAACTTATGCCATTTTCGAATTCTTTTAAGGCCACATAAGACAGGCCTAAATAATAATCGCCAACCTTGTCTTTCACTCCCAAAGTTTCAGCTTTCAGCAAATCTTCTTTTGCCCCGGCAAATTGTTTCAACTGAAAGTTTACTTTTCCCCTTCCTAAATAAGTATTTCCTGCACTACCATTAATAGCAATCCCTTTATTATGAGCTTCTAAAGCCGCACTATAATTTGATGTACCATAATTGGCTTCTCCCAAATAAAAAAAGAGCGTTTCATTGCTAACACCTTGCGAGGCAGCCTTTGTCAAAGATGTAATAGCACCTTCATAATTGGCCAACTGAAATTGAGAAACCCCAACAATAAAATTCGCTTCTTTTTGCACATTTCCCAGTGTCAGGGACTGTGAAACGTCCTTTATAGCATTTTCATAGTTTTTCAGCTCATAATGACTAAGCCCTCTTTTATACCAGGTACCGCTTTCGTTGTTTCCTGTTGCAATAGCCTGGTCAAATTGCTTTATTGCATTCTTATAGTCTTTCAACTCATAATAAGAATTTCCAAGAGATGAATAAACACCCTTGTCGATCTCGTTAGCAACCGCTTTTTGCAAATAATCTTCAAAATCAGCGGCAGCTTCTTTATACTTCTTGTCGGCATAAAAAACATCTGCCCTTATCTTTATTAAAGAAGCATCTTTTGCGCCCATGCTCATCGCTCGATTTAATAATGGCAATGCTTCCTGTATTTTTTTATCATAGTAGTACGATAGAGCTGCCATTTTCAATATTTCAGCATCATTTTGATCTATGGCTTTTCCTTTTTCAAAATCAGCAATAGCTTTTGCATAATCAGCAGTTTCATAATAAACTGCTCCCCTGTTCAATTGCGCCTTCTGGTAAGCAGGATCAATTTGAAGGGATTTGGTATAATCCTGAAGTGCTTCAGGATATTTTTTCAGATTATAATAAGCCTTACCCCTATTGTTGTAAATGATTTCTGATTCATTTCCCAAGTCAATACCTTTGGTATAGGCCTGTATAGCTTCTACAAATTGTTCTTTCAGGAAATATAAATTTCCCAACAAATAGGCTGCTTCTGAATCAGTAGCGCCGAGTTCAAAAGCCTTCTTTAAGTCCACGATGGCCTTATCCGAGTCCTTCAATTCATAATGAGCAAGCCCTCGTTTTAAAAACAACTCAAAATCCTTTATGCCTTTGGATTCAGCCTCGCCGAGGAATTTTACTGCTTCTGCATGTTGCTTTACATTGGCGTGCGAGATTCCCAACATCAAATAAGTATTTGGAGAAGCCTCTTTTGATCCTATCAATTTTTCAAGGTCAGCAACAGCTCCGGAATAATCTTTTTGAATATATTTTGCAGTACCTCGATTTAAATAATAAGATAAATTTTCATATTGGGCAGCGATGAGCTTATCGTAAATTTTTATTGCTTCGCCATAATTTTTTGTTTCAATCAATGCCTGAGCCAGGGAAGGATCAAATTCTGCTGTTTCTTCCCCTAAAGATTTAGCTGTTCCTAAATCTGATATTACCGCCTCCCAATTTTTTAAAGCTGCATTTGCTTCTGCCCTGTTGGCATAGGCTTTGCCGTATTTCGAATTTAACTGGATAGCCAAAGCATAATCTGCTACAGCACCCTGATGATCCTTATTTAAAAATTTGGCTTTACCGCTATTGTTATAAAGCACCTCGGCTTTTATGCCGGCTTTTATAGCTTTCCCAAAACTTTCAATAGCTGCTGTGTAATCCTCTACTTTAAATTGGGCATTCCCAAGTAAAAAATAAGCGTTGGGCTCCTTTACATCGGCAACATTCACCTTTTGTAAATCAGCAATAGCACCAGCATAGTCTTTCTGTTCATATTTCGAATGACCACTATAATAAAATAATTTATAATCCGCATTACTAGTCAATAGCCCATTTAAGTCCTGAAGAACTTTATTGTACTTTCCTGCCTGATAATAAATCTCTGCTCTTTTCTTTTTAGCTGAAACCAGGTTCGGATTAATGTTCAAAGCCTTATCTAAATTGGATTCTGCCGCTTCAAAGTTCAGAAGTTCCATATAGGCAGAAGCAGCTAGTAAAAAGGGTGCCGCACTTTTATCTAATCTTGCAGTGGTTTTATCCATTGCTGAGGCCACTGTTTTATGATCAGCTATTGTGAAGGCTTTGAGGCCATTTAAAAAATCCTCGGGATTGCTAATGTCGGTCGCATACGTCTTAAGAGGAAGGTTTCTGGAAATCATCTTCTCTGCTCTGAGCGCAGAAATGATCACTGATGGCACTTTTGAGGAACTAATCCCGATAACTTTATTATTTTGATCCAAAATTACCATTCCCTCCGAGGCACCTCCAGACATTGTTGCAATGGGGCCGTATTCCTCGATTGTTTCAGTTTCTGCTAAAGCTATCGGCTGCGTCTTATATTTATTATCCGCCAAGGCTGTTACACCTTTCAATTTCGCTTCCTTTGTGATATTAGCGGGAGCTACGGGCAAAACCGTAAAAGCAGTAGTAAGATTATTGTCTATACTGACCTTAACCATTCCGGTAAAAGGATCTTCTGCGACAATTCTTACAACCTGGTGAACCGTACTATCGGCTGTCAGAACCCTGGCAGAAGAAGCACCAATAAGAAAATCGCTATGCGTTATGCCACTTCCCTGTTTATCTATAAAATAACCCGTCCCTGATTTAATTAATTTTTCATTTGAATCGAAAACCTGTAGTAAAAATATTCCCTTTTCGATTTCCTTTCCAATCTGTGCATTGATCGATTTTGAGAAAAAAAGTAGGGCAAGAACGGCAATGACAAATTTATTATTCCAAGTCATGAAGCAAATCAATAGTTTAAGCTTCAAGTTAGGGAGTAATGATTGTCCTCTTTAAAGCAATAATTTCGAAATACAACTTATGTAATTTTATTGCAGAGGTTG
>CAMPJM010000618.1 GCA_946886805.1 uncultured Flammeovirgaceae bacterium
TTTACACCCTCTCTCTTTAGGAGAGGGTATGAGCTTGCCCCGAAATTTTTCGGGGGTGAGGTTAAATAAAATACTAATTTTCAATGATTTTTAATTTTTAATTTTGATTTCACGCGACGGGTTGTTCTATCAGGCTGTGGAGATTTAACGTAGCTTTTCCCACAATTAGATCGTCAAATATCTCCCCTCAAAATCCAATATAAAACAGATCTTGAGCGCCCTTTATATTCACGTTCTCACGTAGGCTTTTATAGTTGCACATTCTTTTCCTTCTGACTCACCAAATGGTCTGATAGTATAGGCGCCCACGGCAGCCGGAATTATGAATGTCTCGGCGTAGTGTACTACAAACGGCTCAAACTTGGCTTGTGGACTTTCCACGATTGCTTCCCTTCCTTCTACAAGGTTTAAAACGTTTACCCCACCATTGGTATTATGCGCTACTTCCTTTGTAAACCAATGTCTTCGTGTTTCTATAAACTGCGTTTTATAGAGTCCTGTGCGCTCTTCAGTCCATCCTTCTCCCTCTTCGAGCTTTTCGAACTTATTGATGAGGTTTTCTTTTGTAAAGTCGCGTTTCCTATCCCAGTTTATTACCTTCTTCCCATGCTCTATGTTAATAGGCCGCGGTTTTCCGTCCAGACCAAGTCTCCCCCAGTCCCATAATTTAAATGTGAAATTATAGGGGGTTGCGCTGATCTCAAGTACCACGCTGTTTGTTCCTGAGCAGTGCACCGTACCAGCAGGAATCAGAAAATGATCATGCTTCTTTACCGGCCATTTTAAAACGAATTTATCAGCGTCGAATAATTCCACACCTTCTTTTGCCTTCTGCAGGTCCCGGATCATTTCTTCAGGCTTAATATCGTCCTGCATTCCCAGATACACAACAGCGTCTTCCTTTGCCTCCAACATATAGTAGCTTTCATCCTGCGTAATTTGCATCCCGAAATGTTCCTTAATATACGCTGTAGTCGGGTGGACCTGGAGACTAAGATTTCCCCCTTCCATTGTATCTAAGAAGTCAAAGCGAATAGGGAATTCCGCACCAAATTTTTCGTATACTTCGTCTCCCAACAAGGCTCTGGGCTGATCAAGGACCAGGTCGACAGAAGGTATTTCAACGGTACTCTCTCCAAACTTCAATAACAGACTATTTTCTTCCGGTACACAATCGAACCCCCACGCATAGTTTACCACAGAACGGTCGAGGTCTATTACTTCCTTCAACCATTGTCCTCCCCAAGGTCCGGGATCAAAGAACGGCACAACACGGAACGGCTGATGGGCAGCGAGTTGAAGCCCTTTACGTAAAGCGTCACCATTGATCATTTTTGGTTGCCCGGCCTTGTTGGTATCGATTAGAAAATCCCATTGCTGCATGTATTTGATTTTGTGCCTATCAAGTACTCGCCAGTCTACAAAAAAAGCTTGTTTATACAGCAATGGAAACTCAAGGGATTTGTTCTGCACTCCAAGATTGTTAACTGCATTTTTGCGCATTCTCAATTGAATCTCCCACCTTGCCATATCCAGGTAAATCAAAAGATCCGGTTGTTCTGACAGATACGCCGCACCCTCTCCATAAATGATAACGATCCCTTCTTTCAGGTCAGCTATCTCATTTTGTATTAACAGGGCCTTTCTTGTATCAAAAAAGGCTTCTATGGTGAGTGATGATACAAACCCGAATACTCTGTCGTCGGTTACAAAAGGATAAACGACCTCAGCAATTTCGGTTTCTGATTTAAAAGCATCGGTGCTTTTGTAAAACTTGTGATATTGTATATTATTACGGAGGGCATTTTCTATTTCCGTATGATCAACCCCATGGTAACAATCTATTACGATAATTACTTTTTCCTTTGTAATATTCGAAATATGATCGTTTAATATCCTACCAATTTTTTCCCATCCGGTAATACAATCATTACTATTCTTACTTACCTCAATAGATGGATATTTATCATAATTTGCAATCATAATTTTCTTTCTTTTTCTGAAGTGGTTAATAAATAACAAACTCCGAGGATTCCGGCATATTCCACTTGCGTGGCTGCCATCAATTCTATTTCCTCCTCATTGACCCAGGAATGTTTCTGAACTATTTCCTTGACATATGGGATAATAATGTCTTGACTTTTCATAATGCCTCCCCCCATGATGATCCTTTCCGGATCATATGCATGAACAAGATTAAGTATGCCAAATGCCCATGCTTTCAGGCAATCAGCTTTGACCAGAGCCGCCACATTATCCCCTTCCTTAGCTTTTTTAAACACAGTCTCGAAATCGATTTCCTGCTCTCCAGCCAATGCACTGCTTTCAAAGTCGGGATATTTTTTAATTTTATTTTGAAGTGCCCATGTCGAACTTTCCGACTCGAGACAACCAATATTGCCGCAATTACAGGTTGTTCCATGTAAATTGATAGTCATATGGCCGCCCAAATTGCCCGCCAGGTAGTGCTTTCCTCTTAAGATCTGGCCGTTGATCATTACAGCTGTGCCGACCCCGGTACCAAGTGTGATCAGAACTAAGTTATCACAACCACGGCCTGCTCCATACTGCCATTCTCCCAAAAGGGCTGCGCGTGCATCATTTTCTACTACTATCGGAATGCCCCAGCTCTGCATTGCCCACTGCTCAAGATTAACTTTGTTAGAATCAGGATATTTGACATATTTTGAAATGATCCTATTTTGGTCACTGTCAACTATATCCGGAAATGCCAAACCTATGCCCTGAGCAGTGCAACCATGTGTTTCTAGAAGTTGGTCGACATGCTGTTTTATTTCTACAAGCCTGGCCATTAGATTCACGTTTGAGTCAGCATTGATTTTTTTATGGGCAATAATATTCCCATTTTTGACCAGCCCAATTTTGATGCGGGTACCTCCCATATCTACCCCTACGCTAACATTCATATGCTACATTTAAAAGTCAAAACAATTTCTTTTAGTATTATCCCTTCCCGAACTCCCTTGTTGCCTAAATACACTCGGCAGGGAGCTATAGTGACATCGCGTCTCCTAATTGTTCAAATGTTCATACATACAAAACTATATATAAATTTAATGAATCCAAATAAAGCATGAAATAAATATTGATAAGGGAATTTACTTCGACCCAATGATTGGTTAATTTAGTTGTGATTATGATTATCCTTAATCGACGTGCTTAATCTCGCGAGAAGACCGACCTGCTAACAACCTTTATACACAAAAGGCTGCCCGCCTGTGGTAATGTTGGGTATCACAATAAAAAGCCTTCATATGCTTCCAACAATAACAGCCGGATTGTCGCATTTAACCCCTGATTATGTCTGTTTCTACCCCTGTAAAAAACAAATTCTATTTCTAACTTACAGCCGTTGAAACAGCTATTACTTAGATTACAAGGCAAACAGTAGTTCGAATGGAACAGATAGA
>CAMPJM010000619.1 GCA_946886805.1 uncultured Flammeovirgaceae bacterium
GAGTTTTTGATTATGCTGTTTTAGCGCTTCGGCAACAGTATTTGGTTTAAGTCTAATAAAGGAAAATTATGGAACAAGAGCTAAAGAAAGGGGACAAGGTCGAATGGAAGACCTCGCAGGGAAAGACGCGCGGCACAGTCCAGAAAAAACTGACCAAGGAAACCCATATTGAAGGCCACAAAGTTGCAGCTTCAAAAGAAAACCCAGAATACTTGGTGAAAAGCGAAAAAAGCGGGAAGTCGGCCGCCCACAAACCCGACGCCCTTAAAATGGTTTAAAAAAGTAAGAATAACAGTATTGTGAGATGTGGCTGTCTGAGATCGTCACCCTTTTAAAGAGGACAAAGAAAAGACCTGCAAAATCGTCAAAAATGTTACGCTACAAACAGGTCTGGGGTATATGTTCACTTGCAACACAAATTTCTCGGAGTTTTAATACAGTTTAATCATTTGCCCTTGCTATTTGGGCAATTCGTCTACCTTGTTGCTGTATGCACTCCGTTATTTTTGTTACCGAAGTTTAACCTGTAATAATGGCGGGATAGTTGATCATATATTCATTATTAATTTATCAATTCACATGAAAAAATTCACTACTACATATTGCCTTGTTTTCATTTTTATAAACCTTTCAAGTGTCGGTCTACTGCATGCGGCTATGCAATCGTCAGGTACTTCAGTAAGTGTCAGGGATTTTGGGGCATCTGGCAAAAAATCTCAGGATGCCACAGCGTTTATACAAGAAGCCATCGATGTTGTTGCAGATAAAGGTGGCGGTACAGTTATTTTGCCCCCCGGTGAATATACCAGCGGCACTATTTTTCTGCGAGATAATATCAATTTACATTTATATGCGGGGGCGACTTTATTTGCCACTACCGATACTGCTGCCTATGAGGGCAAAGGAAAGATAAAGGATACCGGCTCCTTAGACACGCCTGTACTGATTTATGGAAAGGGATTGAAAAACATAGCCATAACCGGGCGTGGAATTATAAAAGGGGAGCCTGAATTTCTCTCCAAACCATTTGCCCCTTATGAATTTATTCAAAGGGAATATGATATTGCCAAAGCAGCAGGGATTGAGCTGGTGACGCCAACCCGGGTTGAACCAAGCGCAAGCCTTATCTATTTAACAGAATGTACGGATATTTTAATTGAAGATGTTTCTTTGGTTGATTCACCTTTTTGGGGCCTGCATCTGCATTGGAGCGAGCGTATCCGTATCCGGGGCATCAAAATTACATCAGACCTGAACCTGGGCGTCAATTCTGATGGCCTTGACATAGACGGCTGCAAAGATGTGGTCGTTTCTGATTGTATCATATCAACTGCCGATGATGCCATTGTCCTTAAAACCACGGACAGAAACGGAGAACACCGGTCATGTGAAAATGTAACCATTACCAACTGCATACTGGAATCCACTTCTAGCGCATTAAAACTGGGGACAGAAAGCTATGGTGATTTCAACCACATTATATTTGACAATTGTGTAATCCGGAATACTAACCGAGGTTTGGGCATATTTATCAGGGACGGCGGCACAGCCAGTAACATCATCTTTTCAAATATTACCATGGAGTGCAACCGCAAGGATTTTCACTGGTGGGGCGATGGCGATGCTTTGCGCTTCGTTGTGTTGAAAAGGAACGAAGATTCTAAAATTGGGGGTATTGAAAATGTTTTGGTAAAAGATGTAATAGCGCATGTTCAGGGCTCCAGTGTGATAGAAGGTTTTGAGGGCAAAAATTTAAAAAACATTAAACTATCCAATGTGCAATTCCACATGAACCGGGAGACCACGCCTGATAAAAGGGCGGTGCATGGGCTGCAAGTTAAAGGAGTCGATAACCTCACCTTAAAGGATGTACGGGTTGATTGGAGTACTGCTACAGAAAAAAATTGGGAAAGCGCAGTAAATATAGAAGCTGTTAACGGATTATTTATTGACAATTTTGTGGGTCGCCAAGGCATAGCCACTTCTAACCATCCGGCATTGCATATGAAAAATGTGCAAAATGCCAGGGTATTCAACTGCCTTGCCCTTCCTGAGACAAAGAATTTCTTAAAAATTTCTGGGTCAGAAACAGCGAATATTTATCTTTCAAACAATGTTCTGCATGAAGCCTCAAAACCTGTTATAAAAGCAAAAGAAGTGAGTGAACAAGAAGTTGTTTATTTGGATGAATAGATTTATTGAAAATAGGCGGATGCCATCGCTTTTTTTGTCGATGGTATCCTTGTATTGGGCAAGTGGTTCTTCTTTTAAAGATACCGTTCGCCAACTGACGGAGCATCTAGTAGTTAAAAGAAAAGTAAAAAAGATGTCAATCAATATCAGGACGTGACACATTCTCCATATTCAAAATCAAACCAATATCATGTACCGCTACCTTATATTATTTATCCTTGTCATCATAATTAATTGCCAAGGTTATTCTCAAAACAACCTTTTGGACCAGCTGGAATCGCCTGTCATATTTAGGGGTAATGACAGTACAGCTTATCGGGATCCGGCAGTATTATATCATGAAAATACCTTGTATTTGTTTTTTACACTGGTAAAAAGCGAAGCGGATGGAATGGTGTATTCCTATACGGCAATGAGCACTACCGAAGACCTTAAAAATTGGACAGAAGTGAAGATTTTAACCCCACGGGATATGACACTGGACTTCTCCAGTCCGGGAAATGTGATCCGCTTCAAGAATGAATGGATCTTGTGCCTGCAAACTTATCCTCGGCCCGAATATAAAATCGAACAAATGCCCCGATTCGGATCTGGCGATGCCAGGCTATATACCATGCGCAGCAAAGACCTTAAAAACTGGAGCAAACCTAAACTCTTAAAAGTAAAGGGCCCCGAAACGCCCTTTGAAGAAATGGGCAGGATGATCGACCCTTACCTATTGGAAGATAAAGATGTAAAAGGCAAATGGTGGTGCTTCTATAAGCAAAATGGCGTGAGCATGTCGTACAGCTATGATTTTGAGAACTGGACATACTTTGGCAAGACGGAATCGGGAGAAAACGTATGCGTATTGGTGGAAGATGACGAATATATTCTGTTTCATTCCCCAAAGAACGGTATAGCTATTAAACGTTCTTCTGATCTGGAGCATTGGGAGGATTGGGGACATTTGATCACATTGGGACAAGAAAACTGGGATTGGGCAAAAGGCAGGATAACTGCAGGCACGGTTTTAAATCTGAAAGAAGATCCCACGTTTGGAAAATATATTATGTTTTTTCATGGCTCGGGACCTTTAACAGAAGAGGAAGGGGATTTTGATAAGAACGCTTCCATAGGTATTGCCTGGAGCAATGATATGCTGGATTGGAGCTGGCCGGGGAAATAGTTCGGAAATTTTTGGACACAAGCGGACGCTCGCACTAGGGGTTACCGCAAATGCATCTCTGGCGCGA
>CAMPJM010000620.1 GCA_946886805.1 uncultured Flammeovirgaceae bacterium
AAAAAATTGATGCGGCAATCCCCTGGAACGGAGAGCAGACCTTTTTATTGGGGGATTGCCGCACTTTTTGTTTATTTCTACTTTATCTGGGTTTTTGGAGGTGTAGCTTTTTGTAGCATTGCCTGAAACCGAAACGCTGTTCGTGCCAAAGGCATCCCTTTTGGGGCAATGACGTGGTAATATGATTGACTTTGGAGATTCCCACACACTCTGTGATTCTTTTTGGCTTCCCGTGTTCCGCGTATTTACTTTGCGCCCTCTGCGTTATTCTTTGCGTCTTTGCGTGAAATTTTTTTAAGCATGAAATGCTTCATCTCCTTACAATATAATTTCCTTATTTCTTCAATTTACTTTGCGCCCGTTGCGTTGTTCTTTGCGCCTTTGCGTGACCTCTTTTAAGCATGAAATGCTTCATCTCTTTACAACACAATTTCCTTCAGTTCCTCTTTAGACAGTTTAAACAAACATATTCTTGGAAATCTACCAGCTACGTAGGTCAATGCCGCTACAGCCAAACCTTCATCGGCAGTCTGCACAAAACTGGCAATTTCATATGGATAGGAGAAGCCAAGGTATTTTGTTCCTTTTAATTCACCTGTCAATTCATCATAGGCTAATAGCAAAATCTGTCCATTTTTGGTGTTGCTGCCATAGACTATATAGTTACTGCCATTCATGGTGACTCTTTTCAAAATCACTTTTGCATCTGGCCGCAGCTCTGGCATCGAAAAGCCGATTAAATCTACTGCTGAGGAAATACTTTGTTTGCTTAAAGTGGTGTTGGACAAGATATAATTGTCACCAAAATTAAAACTGGATAAAGCGAATTTATTTGCCTCTTCGAAGGGGAATAAGGCACTTATGCCACCATTGTCTTGCTGACCCTGAATAATGCCGGTAGGTTCATCACTGCTAAGGTTTGTAAAAACCAAAGAAAAGGTATAGTTGAAGAAACCATTGAAATAATAAAATCCATCAGCCGTTTTTCCAGCTAAAAAAGGCAATTGTTTCCCTGTTCTGGTAAAATGCTCAATCAATGGCTTCTCCACATCTTCACCCGCCCCGATGCCAAATACCTTACGTTTACTGATAGTTCCTGTTGTTCCTACCACAGAAAGGACAGTCTGCTTGTCGGTGTTATTATAACTTTGCAAAATGAAAGTATTATTTTCAGCGGCACTTGCGTAAAGTGGGTAATAGGTTCCCTGCACAGGTGTTACACTTTCTATAGTTCCATCTGTTTCAGAAATTTTAGCAATCTGTGCCTGAAGGCTTACCGCATCCATGCAGAAAAAATAATATCCCTCGTCATTCTTGATTAAGCTGTAGGTAGGATGAACATAGTTAGGTTCCATTTCAAATTCGTTCACAAATTCTCCTACCGAATCAAGCTTAAGGATATTGATTCCCACAAAATTAGACTCTTCTATTCTTCTTCCTGACAATATTAAATAACCTCCGTCGCTTGTTTGTTGGATGTCCAAAGGAATATAAGAGCCGTTGAACTGGTTGTGATCATAGATTTTTAAAAAGCCAGAACTGACTTTTACTTCGTTATCTTTTATATCACATCCCTCCAAAAACACTGCGAAAAGCAATATAATGCTCCAAGTAATATAAGGGTTTTTAAATATGTTCATTTTGCTGCGTTTCTTTCAAAAAAATTATTCTACTGCATTAAAGTTTTTGCTAATAAACCGGAGTGGGAAAAGGAATCCAAGGCTGATGGAGAGGTTATTTAAAGAGAGATCATCCATTGTGTCGCCAATTCCTGATAAGCTGTTGTTGGAATACCTATTTTGAACATCACTTATGTTGTGAAGACCATAGCGGTAGACAACATCCAAAGAGACCCGAATTTTCCATAAGTCATAATTTATACCTGCACCGCCCAATACACCAGCGGAAGATTTGATGAATAAGTTGTCGGCACCAACGTTTAGAGATTCTCCTTCAAATGCATTTATGCCTCCTGAAGCTTTATCCTGTCCGCTGATGGATACTTTCTTTTCAGCTCCCGATAAGCGACCATAAAACGCCCCAACCTCAATAAAAGGCCGTATTTTTGAATCCTTCATGAGGTCGTATTTAAGAAAAAACGGTATCTCAATATAATCCAGGCTTACTTCCTGCGAATAACTCAATGCTAAGGTCTGGTCCGCCACCTCAGGATTTGACCAATTATATTCATTTTGGTATTCAAATCTTTGCCTCCTGAAGTTTGGTTGCAGACTAAACGAGAAGCCTTTATGATAAAAGGTCACTTCTATGCCGGCCTGCATTCCCACTTTGTTAAATCTGCTATATTTTTTTCTAAGCTCAGATACGTCGTAGTTGATGGGGCTAAAAACCGCATAAGGTACTTCTGAAACGGGTTCAGTTAAATTGATACCTGTTTTTAAACCCAGCCACCATTGCGTATCTAAAAAAGAATCGGTTTTGGATGGCTTCCGGGCAGTATAGCTATTCTTGTTCCTTTTTCTATTAAATTGACCATAACTATCTGTTACTGATGCAAAAATTACAAGCAAACAAAAGCACGGTATAATTAAAAAAATCCTATTCATAACTTTGTTACACATTTACAACTGAAAAAGATATTATCTGCTTACAACCAGTTTTTTGGTATCCGTAAAAAAGCCAGCTCTTATTTCATACAAATAAACTCCCGGCGGAATATTTTCGATATCTACCCTGATTTCATGTCTTCCTACTTGTCTTTGCTCGTTCAGTACTGCTTTTACAGTTCTTCCTTTTACATCCACGATCTTAAGGTCCACCATTGAAGCTTTATTCAAATGGAATGAAAAAGTGGTAAAAGAATTTGCCGGATTTGGAGCACAATTTTCGAGCATAAACCGCTTGCTTACAAAGTCTTTAGTCCCTGTAATCTGGCCTGTACGGATCAATGAAAGAGGTTCATAGCTTCCTCCTTCTTCTTTTGGTCCATCGATAAAATTCCCAAAGAAAATCTCGTTCTCAATCTTTTCAGGGCTCACTTCCATCCAGTCTTTTAGGATATTGGCATATACCTGCCGATAATCAAACTGCATTTCCACATTGTCCTTGGAAACATCAGGATTTGTACCGGTAACTCCGGGATTCACCCCTTTTCCGAATATCATGATGGGTCCACCTGTTCCGTGGTCTGTTCCATAACTGCCGTTTGATCCGATTCTCCTGCCAAATTCAGATAAAGTAACCGTTAGCACTTTGTCTTCGAGACCTCTTTCTTTTAAATCATCCTGGAAAGCCTTCATGGCCGAGGAAATGTGGTGCAATAGGGCAGCATGGTTTCCCATAGTAGGGTCATAACCTTCTACCTGCTCTGCATGGGTATCAAAGCCTCCTATTTTTACCATAAAGACTTTGGTTTTTACGCCCAGGCCTGCACCGCCGCCTTCCAGCAGTCTGGCTATCAA
>CAMPJM010000621.1 GCA_946886805.1 uncultured Flammeovirgaceae bacterium
ATTAGATATTCTTCTTAAATTTTAGGCGTAGATTAAATAAAAATTCTGTTTACACAATATTAAAACAACCATAAAATGATCGATAAAAAAGAGTTTAGAGATTTTGCAGTTAAAGGACAGGGCGTCAGTGGTACCGCTTTTGATGGTTATGTAACCCATGTAGAAAGCATGACCAGGGCAGTAATTGAAGAAAGACCTACCAATTTCAGGGAAATTGATGTCTTTTCCCGTCTTATAATGGACAGAATTATTTTTTTGGGAATGGGCGTAGATGACAATATCGCTAACATAATAACAGCCCAGTTGTTATTTTTAGAGTCTGTTGATGCAAAAAAAGATGTTTTACTTTATATTAATAGCCCAGGGGGTTCCGTTACCGCCGGTTTAGGTATATATGATACCATGCAATATATCAATCCTGATGTTGCGACAATTTGTACTGGATTGGCTGCTTCTATGGGTGCTGTATTGTTATGTGGAGGCGCAGAAAAGAAAAGATCTGCATTACCTCATTCAAGAGTTATGATCCACCAGCCTTCGGGAGGAATGCAGGGACAATCAAGGGACATGGAAATTTCTTTGAAGTTGATAATGTCGTTGAAAAAAGAGCTTTATGATATTATGGCTAAACATAGCGGTAAAACTTATGAAGAGATAGAGCGCGATTCGGACAGGGATTATTGGATGAGGGCAGAAGAAGCCAAGGCTTATGGCCTTATTGATGAAGTGTTGGTAAGAAAGAAATAATTAATTGATGTACCAATAAATTGATGTACTAATGAACTAATTTAAATGCTGTATCCTTTAATGGTACAGTATTAATTTGTTAATTTGAATTGGTACATTTTCACATTACATAATTAAGAAATTAAAATAATGGCCCAAGTAACTTGCTCATTTTGTGGGAGAAATAAGAAAGACGTTGATTTGATGATTTCGGGGATAAATGCTCATATATGTGATAAATGCATTTCCCAGGCACAACAAATCCTTTCGGAAGAGGTGAAGACTAAGCAGAAGCAAACCGCCCCAAAATTTAACCTGATCAAGCCAACAGATATGAAAAAGTATCTTGATCAATATGTTGTTGGCCAGGATGAAGCTAAAAAGGTTATTTCTGTTGCTGTATACAACCACTACAAACGGCTGATGCAGAAAAAGATGGATGAAGATATAATGATTGAAAAATCAAATATCATCATGGTGGGGGAAACAGGTACTGGTAAGACTTATCTTGCAAGAACACTTGCCAAAATTTTACAAGTTCCATTTTGCATAGCGGATGCTACTGTTTTAACAGAAGCAGGGTATGTAGGTGAAGATGTTGAAAGTATTTTAACAAGGTTGCTTCAGGCTGCAAATTATGACGTGGAAGCTGCAGAAAGAGGAATTGTATATATTGATGAGTTAGATAAAATTGCAAGGAAATCCGATAATCCGTCCATCACAAGAGATGTGAGCGGTGAAGGTGTTCAGCAAGCTTTACTAAAATTACTTGAAGGTACTGTTGTAAATGTACCACCACAAGGAGGTAGAAAGCATCCTGACCAAAAAATGATCAGTGTAAATACTGAGAATATCCTGTTTATTTGCGGGGGAGCTTTTGACGGAATCTCCAGAAATATTGCAAATAGGCTCAATACCATGCCACTTGGTTTTTCAGGAGGCGATAAAATAAGAGACAGGATCGATGAAGACCATTTGCTGCAATACATCACTGCTCAGGACTTAAAATCATTTGGTTTAATTCCCGAGCTTATTGGAAGGTTGCCGGTATTGACCCACTTAGATTCTTTGAGCAAAGAAATACTTCTGCAAATATTAACCACTCCGAAAAATGCTTTGACCAAACAGTACAAGAAGCTTTTTGAAATGGAAGATATTAAGTTGGAATTTGATGATGACGCATTGGATTACATCGTGGAAAAAGCTTTAGACTTTAAGTTGGGAGCGAGAGGATTGCGCTCAATTTGTGAAGCTATTATTACTGATGCTATGTTTGAGCTTCCTTCAAGTAAAGAAGTGGATCACTTGGTTATTTCGAGGGATTATGCAGAAAACAAATTTGATAAATCTAAATACAATAAACTTAAAGTGGCGTAAATCCCTAAAGGAGAGCCTGTTTATTTTAAATATTTAATGATAAGCCTTGCAGTATTCTGCGAGGCTTTTTCATTACCCATTATGGCTTTTACTTTGGCGTATTCTTGCAGCATATTTTCTCTTTCTGGAGTTTCTTTGGCTATTTTTGCTAACTCCCGTGTGACATCTATGGCATTCATCTCTTGCTGGATCAATTCCTTTACTACTTCCTTATCCGCAATTAAATTAACAAGTGCTATATAATCCACTTTTATCAATCCTTTTGCAATTTTATAGGATATGGTGCTGGTTTTATAGCATACCACTTGTGGCACGTTAAAAAGAGCCGTTTCTAAAGTAGCCGTACCTGAAGTAACTACTGCTGCATGAGCATGAGCAAGTAAATTATAGGTGTTGTTAAAAACGATTTTAACAGAAGGGCGTGCTTTGACCTGGGCATAAAATTCTTCGGGTATGTTGTCAACACCTGCCACAACAAATAAATATTCAGGAAAATTATCTGTAACTTCTAACATTACTGAAAGCATATTTTTTATCTCCTGCTTTCTGCTACCAGGAAGCACAGCTATAAGTGGCTTACCCGTCAGCCCTTGTTGCGTCAAAAAATCAGGGTTAACCTCAAAGGCATTGATAGCATCCAATAGCGGATTCCCAACATAATCGACTTTATAATCATAGGTTCCATAAAAAGAAGACTCAAAAGGAAGAATCACAAACATTCTATCCACGTACTTTTTAATGTTCAAGGCCCGGGATTGATTCCACGCCCATATCTTTGGGGAAATATAATAAAATGTCTTGTACCCTTCCTGTTTCCCAAATTTGGCGATCTTCATGTTGAATCCCGCATAATCTATCAAAATGATCACATCAGGATTGAATGATCTTATGTCTTTTTTGCAAAAGGCCAGGTATTTTATAACTGTAAAAATATTGGTAAAAACTTCCCAAAATCCCATGAAAGCAATCTCCTTGTAATGCACCACAAGGTCACCTCCAGCTTTTTTCATCTCATCGCCACCCCAGCACCTGATTTCAGCGTTAGTGTCTTCCGTTTTCAACGCCTTAATTAAATTAGATCCGTGAAGATCGCCGGACTTCTCTCCTGCTATGATGTAGTATTTCACAAAGGGAATTTTAAATGGTGAATTATAAATGTTGAATTATAGAAGTTATTGTAGTTAGAAAGCAGGCGCAAATAATTAGAATACTTTTAAGATAAAGAGCATTGCTTCATTTTTTTATGCATCCCTCTCCGGAGGCATTTCCTTAGCGGAATTTTTCTGAAGGAACTTCCACTGCTATATATTGAC
>CAMPJM010000622.1 GCA_946886805.1 uncultured Flammeovirgaceae bacterium
AGTTTTATGTTTCCATCATAAATGAGCTTATTACCGGTAATGGTTATCGTGTCCCCCTCAAGTATTTTTACATGGCCATAAACCTCAACTATATTTTTATCCTTAAAATAGTAAACAGAATCGCCAAAAATATTAGTGTTTTTTTGAACGAACTGAACTTGATTAGATGGACTACCGATCAGCTTCTGGAACTTCTCACCATTTCTTTCTGCACTTTCCAGATAGTCACCACCATTTTTTAGGATCACGCGCTCTTCGGTTTGTGCCAATAGTGGTAACGAGCTGATATTAAAATATATGAATGAAAATAAAATTATAAAACGAAATCTCATTGTTTCAATTAAATTTGAGGCAAAGCTAAATAAAAAAGGTCATATAGCGTAGATATCTGTTGTGCCTGGCTTTGCTTATTTTTAATAATTGAGAACAATAACTATACCCAAATATATGGTTCAAAAATTCATAGCTTATATAAATGAAAAGGGGCTTTTCATGCCTGAAAATAAAATTCTTTTAGCTGTAAGCGGAGGTATCGATTCTGTTGCTATGTTACAATGTTTTAAAGATGCAGGTGTGTACAACTTTGGAGTAGCCCACTGCAATTTTGGTTTGCGGGGGGAGGAGTCAGACGAGGATGAATTGTTTGTAAAGAAACTTGCAAAAAGGGCTAAAGTAACGTTCCATAGCCACTTTTTCGAGACGGATGCATTTGCAAACCAAGAGAAGATCTCCATTCAAATGGCAGCGAGACAATTGCGCTATACCTGGTTCGAGAAATTAAAGGAAGCTTACGGATATGATTATATAGCAACAGCCCATCATAGAAACGACTCTTTGGAAACAGTCCTTTTTAACCTGGTAAAAGGTACTGGAATAGCTGGCTTGCATGGTATAAGTCCGAAATCAGGCGACATTGTACGGCCTCTATTGTTTGCCGATAAAGAAGCTATCTTGGATTTCGTTGCCGAAAAACAGCTTTCCTGGAGGGAAGACAGCTCCAATGAATCGGTAAAATATTCCCGGAATATAATAAGACATGAGGTTGTTCCAGTATTGAAAAAAATAAACCCGGATTTAGAAAATTCTTTCCAACATACGGTAGACAGAATTCAGCAAGTGGAAGCTTTGTACGATAAAACTATAGAGAGTCTCGCTGCAAAAGCTGTTGAAAAAAAGGGCAAGGATGTATATATTGATCTGGGATTATTAAAATCAGAAGATATTGGATCGGCTATGCTTTGGGAGCTAATTAAACCGTATGGCTTTAATTATGTTCAAGCAAAGGAAATTTTTGAACGCTTGTTTGATGGTGCAGGAAAGATTTTTGACGCCCCAACCTATAGGTTAAATATTGACAGAGCGCATTTGATTCTAAGCCCCAGCCAGCTTGGCGATTTTTTTCCATCACCTATACAATTGGGGCAAAAAACGTATGAAAATGAAAATTTGGCCTTGAATTTTGCTACTGTGACATCTGAGGGTTTTAAAATTACCTCGAATAAAAAAACAGCCGCTCTTGATTTTGAATTGTTGAAGTTTCCTTTGGAGCTAAGAAAATGGCAGCGCGGGGATGTTTTCTTTCCATTAGGAATGAAGCAGAAAAAAAAGCTGAGCGATTTTATGATTGATGAAAAAATTCCTTTAAACTTGAAAGAGCGGGTTTTTGTGTTAACCTCCGAAGGAAAAATAGTTTGGGTAATAGGCTATCGGCTCGATGACCGCTTCAAAATAACAGAAAATACTAAGACTGTTTTTAGGGTTCAAATTACATAAGAAAATGATTAATCCATTTAAAAAAACTTATACATCAAGAGAATTGGCCTTGTTTCGGTTCTTGTCGCGTGTAAAACTTTTTGAACATTTAAGACATGAAGAAATGGATCTATTCAAACCTTATTTATACCTGAGGAAATATAAGGAGGATGAGGTTGTTTTTTTTAGGAACGATCCCAGCCATGCTTTTTATATTATTAAAAACGGTCAGGTTTCCTTAAATATAGATATTCAAGACAAGTTTGAAGTCTTGACCATTGCTGGTCCTGGAAAAGGATTTGGAGATAACGTGATGTTAAAAGATACCAAGAGGATCTACAGCGCAGTGGTCATGTCTGAAGTAGCAGAGGTCTATGTAATCCCCCAGGTGAATATTTTTGAGATTTTTGACAACCATATTCAAATCAGGGCAAAAATGTTTAATTCTTTGGCCGAAGTATACAATGGGTATACTGAAAACCTGTTTAAAGCTTATAAATCATCCAATAACTTTTTCAATCTTGCTCAGGTTTATGCGGAAAAATAGACGGATTTCAGATCTGCGAAGTATTAAAGCTAAACTTCTTGAAAAATAGTTTCTAAAATAAGTCCTTATTGGTAAATTAGCGGCATCAATTTTTTAGATGCGATATGTGTAATAGTTAACATCCAAAAAATTTATTAATGTATCATTTTTTGCTTTTTGTGGGCATCATTTTCCACTTAAAGATGCAATTGAATTTTTAGACAAAATTTATAAATTAAATATCATGAAAGTAACAGTAGTAGGAGCAGGTAACGTAGGAGCGACCTGTGCGGATGTTCTCGCATATCGGGAAATTGCTAATGAAATAATCCTTGTGGATATAAAGGAAGGTTTCGCTGAAGGTAAAGCATTGGACATTTGGCAAAAATCTCCTATAAATTTGTACGATTCAAGAACAATTGGATCTACAAACGACTATTCTAAAACTGCTAATTCTGATGTTGTAGTGATTACCTCAGGGCTTCCCCGGAAGCCAGGTATGACAAGAGATGATCTTATTCAGACAAATGCAGGTATTGTAAAGTCTGTTACCGAAAATATTGTAAAACATTCACCTAATGCTATTTTGATAATAGTTTCCAATCCATTGGATGTGATGACTTATCAGGCGCATTTGGTTTCTAAATTCCCAAGAGAAAGAGTAATTGGAATGGCGGGTATCTTGGATACCGCCAGATATAGAGCATTTTTAGCGGAAGCCCTTAATGTTTCTCCAAAGGATATCCAGGCGGTATTAATGGGTGGTCATGGCGATACTATGGTTCCTTTGCCACGATATACTACCGTCGGTGGAATACCGGTAACAGAGTTAATTGACAAGGATAAACTTGATGCTATCATTGAGAGAACGAAAACCGGAGGCGGTGAATTGGTGAAGTTAATGGGTACCTCTGCTTGGTATGCACCTGGTGCTGCAGCTGCGCAAATGGTAGAAGCCATAGTAAAGGATCAGAGAAGGGTATTTCCTGTTTGTGTTAAATTCGAAGGGGAATATGGAATCAATGATTGCTATCTTGGTGCTCCTGTTATTCTTGGAAAGAACGGTATTGAAAGAGTTATCGAATTACAATTGAACGACGAAGAAAAAGCAGATTTAGAAACTTCAAGAAAGCACGT
>CAMPJM010000623.1 GCA_946886805.1 uncultured Flammeovirgaceae bacterium
GAACGCAAAGCTATAATTATAAATATCTTTAAAATAGGCGTTGCAATGTTTGCTTGTTTTTAAAGTTTTGCCAATGTCCAAAGACATGCCCATGGCAAAATGACACGAAAATTACTGATAAGAGCCTAATGGAAGATAGGAAGCGATACTATGGGACAGCATTAAAAACAAACATCCCGCCCTTTATCTCCCCTATTTACCGATAATCAAAAAAGCTTCATTATAAATCTGCCAGCCAGCAATTATTATCATATAGTACCTTGCGTTGCATAGTACTATTTATTATATTTGTTAAGAAATTAATTTAGGATGAAGTATGAATTTAGAAAATACACAAGTGCAAATGAGAAAGGGCGTCCTGGAATTTTGCATTCTGCATATAATTTCGAGAGGTGAAGTTTATGCATCGGATATGTTAGAAGAATTAACGTCAGCAAAAATAATGGTAGTAGAAGGGACATTGTATCCTTTGCTAACAAGATTGAGAAAAGCAGAGCTTGTAGAATATAGATGGGTGGAATCATTATCAGGTCCTCCCAGAAAGTATTATACTTTGACTGATACTGGCGATTCCTTTTTAGAAAGCTTAAAAAAGACCTGGGAGGAACTAATGAATTCAACTAATCAGATCATCAATTTATCAAAATAAAGAAAAAGGATCTTTAAAGAGCTATAGGCATATACTAAGATTCAAGAAAAAAATATAAATTACCTTCCAATGAAAAAAAATATAAGCATCAATATAAGTGGAATAATTTTCCATATAGAGGAGGATGGTTACGAGCAACTAAGAAACTACCTTGATACCATCAATAATTACTTTTCTTCGTACGAAGACAGTGCGGAAATTATTGCTGATATAGAAAGCCGTATTGCGGAAATTTTTCTTGCAAAATTAAAAGACGGTAAACAGGTAATCACAGCGACCGATGTGCAGAGTTTAATGGCCACCATGGGAAGTATCCAGGACTTTGAAGCCATAGAAGAAGAGCCCAAATTTTACAAGGAAGAAGAGAAACAATATCAATATACAGACCCTGAGGCTACGCACACGAGCTACAGGTCAAGAAAGCTATACCGTGATACGCAGCGAAAAATTTTGGGAGGAGTTGCTGCGGGAATAGCCAATCACTTCAATATAGACCCGCTGTGGATAAGGCTGATTTTGATCATTTTGTTCTTTGATGTTTTTATAAGTTTATCCATAGGATCCGTAGTGCTCATCGGCTATATCCTTTGCTGGATAATAGTGCCGGCCAGCAATACTATCGAAGAAGATAAGAAGATCAAAAAGATGTATCGCAACCCTGACGATCGTGTGTTAGGTGGGGTTTCAGGAGGATTAGCAGCTTATTTTGGTGTTGATGCAACTGTCATCAGGCTGTTGTTTGTCATCTCTATTTTTATTGGCGGAGCAGGTTTAATAATTTATTTTATTCTGTGGATTATAACACCAGAGGCAAAAACCCTGACCGATAAAATGCAAATGCAGGGGGAGCCAGTAACCCTTTCAAACATTGAAACCAATATAAAAAAAAGTCTGGACGTAAAGGAAGGTGAAGAAGAAAACCTGCTTGTAAAAATTCTCCTTTTCCCATTTCGTATCATAGCCATTATTTTTGCCGGCTTAGCAAAAGCATTAGGTCCCTTATTGCTATTTTTCGTGGAAGCGATTAGGGTAATTTTTGGAATTTTTATTATAATTTTTGCAGCCATGTTACTGTTTTCCCTCTTAGTAGCAGTGGGTGTAGTGTTTGATTTTGTTGGAAATGATTTTGACGTCTTTACTCCTGCCATACATGATCTCCCAGTTGATCTGTTGCATAGAAGTTTTCCTACATCTCTGTTCTTTTCATCCTTTTTTGCTCTTTTTATTCCTGCTATAGCTTTAGCACTTTTAGGCTTAGGGGTTTTGGCAAAAAGAATGGTAATCATACCAATGGTAGCTTGGTCCCTTTTTGCAGTATGGATCATAAGCCTTGTCGGATTGGCATTTACCCTGCCATACACCATTGCAAGTTTTAATGATGAAGCAACCTATAGAACAGAAGAAGTATACAATTTAAATGGTAAAATGCCTGTTCTGACATTAAAGGAGACGGGAATGGAAGATTACGAAGCCGCTTCCCTTACTTTGATAGGACATGAGAAGCCAAACTATAAGCTAGTGCAAAAATACTTTTCAACTGGCAGCTCCCGGCAGAATGCACTAGCAAACGCTCAAATGGTGAGCTATAATGTAGATTTGAAAGACTCCATATTCTATTTCGATTCAAACATTCAATTTAAGGAGAATGCTATCTTTCGTGCCCAGGAACTGAATATGATCTTGTACATACCTTACAATAAACCATTCAAAATGAAAGAAGGGCTAAAACATATCATTAGAAACAACATTTACGAAAGCGGACATACGCCTGATCAAATGGAGGGCAACGAATGGATAATGACAAAGGAGGGATTGCAATGCACGACTTGCCCGGTTCAGGAAGAAACGAATGAGACAGAATATGAAGAAGAGGAAACCAATGACTCCTCTTCATATGAAGGTTATTCAACTTATAATGATCTTAAAGATTTCAACAGTATTGAAATAGATGGCATTTATGATATTGTAATTGTCAAAGACAGCAGCTTTTCTGTTTCCGTTTCGGGAGGCAAGGAAGAGGTTGACAATACTTCTGTAGCAAAAAATGGCAACACGTTAGATATTAACCAGAAAGGGTTTCAAATTAATAGCGGCGTTCTGGAAAACAGAGCTAAAATAATCATCACAATGCCCGATCTGGAATCCATAAGATTACAAGGCGTAACCAAAGCTTTTTTGGAGGGATTTGAAGGGGAGCATTTAGACATTGACCTTTCGGGAAGTTCCAGATCAGAATTCAAATTGGATTTCAAGGAGCTGCAGATAAATATGGAGGGCGATGCAAAGTTAGTGCTCATTGGTTCGGGGGATTTTATGGAAGCTGATCTTTCTGGTGCGGCCCGCTTGCTGGCAGAGGACTACAAGATTAAGGACGCTATTATAGAAACCACTGGGATAAGCAATGCTACTGTAGATGTATCAAATTCTCTAAATGAAAACTCCAGCGGAGCCAGTAATATTGAAAATGTAAATAAGAAATCTGAAGCGCAATCGTTCAACAATAAAGAAGCCGATGTTTACATTAGCAAAGCACATATAATATATTATGCGGCTCTTTTAAAAATAGGCGTTTTAAGTAAAGAGTCGGATATTAAAAACATTTTCCTTAGCGTTAAGTAAAATCAGCATATTTTATTTGACCTTTATTTATTGCATCTTTAAGAAAAATTCTAGCGTGTATGCAACAATCTTTTCAGAAGACCCTGATCTTATTTTTTATTCTTACTGCTTTTCTAACCGCTTGTAACAAACC
>CAMPJM010000624.1 GCA_946886805.1 uncultured Flammeovirgaceae bacterium
CCTAAGATCTTTTTATTCAATACATCATCCGCCCCGGTTCCAGCAAAATCATCAAACGCCTTTTCGGTAACATTTATAATATGATCGGCAATAAATTTAGCACCTTCAACAGCTCCTTGCTGTGGGCTTTTTATGCAGCACTCCCATTCCATTACAGCCCAGCCATCAAAATCATACTTTGATAATTTGCTGAAAATGCTTTTGAAATCGACCTGTCCATCGCCAAGTGAGCGGAACCTTCCCGGCCTGTCAATCCAGCTAGCGTAGCCACCGTAAACACCGGCTTTCCCAGTCGGATTAAATTCAGCATCTTTTACATGGAACATCTTTATATAATCGTGGTAGATATCGATATGAGCAAGATAATCCATTTGCTGTAGCAGATAATGACTTGGATCGTAAAGCAAACATGCACGGGAATGATGATTGGTAGCCTCAAGGAATCGCTCGTAGGTAATGCCATCGTGTAAGTCTTCTCCGGGATGTATTTCATAGCAAACGTCAACGCCGCAGTCATCAAATACATCTAATATTGGCATCCATCTTTTTGCCAGCTCATCAAAACCTGCTTCCACCAAACCCGCTGGTCGCTGCGGCCATGGGTATACGGTATGCCAAAGCAAAGCACCGGAAAATGTGGCAGCAGCTGTCAATCCCAAATTCTGACTTGCTTTTGCCGTATTCTTCATTTGTTCAACAGCCCACGCAGTTCTTTTCTGACTGTTGTTATGATATTCTTTCGGCGCAAAACTATCAAACATGGCATCATAAGCCGGATGGACAGCTACCAATTGGCCAAGGAGGTGAGAAGATAGTTCTGTTATTTCAACACCGTTTTCTGCGCATATTCCTTTGATCTCATCAGCATAAGTTTTGCTTTCTGCTGCTTTTTTAACATCAATTAATCTTGCATCCCAGGCAGGAATTTGAACACCTTTGAAGCCTATTCCTGAAGCCCATTTGCAAATGGACCCTAGACTATTAAAAGGTGCTTCGTCTGATGCAAACTGTGCTAAAAAAATTGCTGGGCCTTTAATTGTCTTCATAATTTTTTGTTTAAATAAATTAATTTTAAGTTTTCCTCTATGCCAGGTTTATTAATAACTTCAATCAGAGATTTTAATTATGCTCTATAAGCACAAATTTGATAAAACTGACCAATAAATTGATGCTCTCCTCTTATTAATAAAACGTTTTTTTGTATTTAAGTATTAATCAGCACACAGTAGATGCTAATTCACATAAAAAAGGCGGAACAATTTCCGCCCTTTTACAATATTATAAAATTCTGCTTATAATTTTCTCAGCTATCAGGCTTTTATCGATCGTTTATCCTTTTACCTGATGTCCTTTTGTTTTATTTTTCATATAAAAGTAAAGACCAGTAAAGGCGAAAACCAAAATAATAGGAATAATGAGTGTGGCATTGAGAATTTCAGGACCGGCTTCGTTCATTGCCTTTAGATAGTCTGTGGCCATCTGTGTTCCTGGTTCAGCTGCAAGATATTCGTCAATAGATGCACCTGTCGGTAACTTTGCTAAAACTTTATTATCGTAAAATCCGCCCATAAACATCATGTAAACAGATACGGCGAACATTCCGGCTGCTCCAATTAATCCTATCCCTACTGCACCTGTTTTAGGTATGTATTCTGCCACAAATCCGATCATTGTAGGCCAGAAATAACATACCCCTACACCAAAAACTAAAGCTCCGACAAAAAGTAATGCACCATCTGTATTTGCTAGTAAGTATAATCCAACCACTGAAACAATAGCAGATATTAATAACACCCCTGTAGATGAAAACCTATGGACAATTGGTCCGGCGAAACCTCTGCCGATCACCATTACTCCTGTAGTAAGCATCAGGATTAAAATAGCGTTTTCAGTTACGTTTTTCAACAGAATCCCGATCCATTGGTTGGTAAATAATTCGGTAATTGCTGTACCAAACATGCAAATAAGCATAAAAATAAATAGAGGGTTCAGCAGAGACTTATACATCTCGGAAGTGGAAACCCCCGAAGATACTCTTTCAGTAAGCGGGAACTTAAGTTTGGCAAAAAGGTATCCGTAAATAACAGTAGGAATAATCATGGTGGCCATTTGGATTTGCCAGTTTAGACCAATGCTGTCAAAAGCAAACACAATTAAAGAGCCGATTACGATACCTGCCGGAAACCATAAATGGAAGTGGTTTAACTTCGTTGTTTTATTTTCTGGATATAATGAAGGTACCAGAGGGTTACACGCTGCTTCAACTACTCCGTTTCCTGCACCAATTAATAAAGTGGAGATATAAAGCGTCCAATACCCTTCGGCAAAAATAGTCATAACAATGGCAACCAAATGAAGTACAAACGCTATAACCAACAGTTTTTTCATGCCAAGGGAATCAACCAGCATCCCGCCGATAATAATTGCCAAAGGGAAACTCCAGAAGGCAGTTGCTGCAATATTTGCAATTTCCTGGGTCGAAAGTTGGAATTCTTCTCCCCATCGAACAAGTAGCCCTGCCCGAATTCCAAAAGAGAGAGAAGTAACAAGTAAAGCTAAACAGCTAGCAGTAAAAAGTTTAGATCTATCAACGGTTTGCATATTATGTATTAATTTGTTTTGGTTTAACAGCCATTTAAAATCTCCCTTATAAATGACAAAGAATTGTAAAAGGTCAAATAAAAAGAAATTTATTTTCTAATGAAAAGGAAATTTAATTGAAAATATCCATTAAATAAAGAAAGCAAAAAAAAAGATCAGGAACTTTTCCTCTTTATGACGGTAAATAGATGCCAATGAACCCTTTAGATAAATTAAATATCTGCAATTGTTGCTTCCGCTAAACCACTAAAGTTTTCCCGTCAACAAAATTGGAGATTCATTGAGCGATCATCAAAACTACATTATTCTAAGCAAGCCTTACCTCCACAGTAGATAAGAAGTGATGACATCCCTCTCTTCTAAACGCAGCACTAAAGTAAAACTCAGCAGGAGATTTGGATTATAGGGATGTCATCGCTGTAGTACCCGCAAGCGGCTTAAATGCTACCGTGTTTTAAGAAGTATTTTTTTGTGTCAGTCTATCCTGAAAAAATGAGGAGGGTATCATTGTAGAAAATCACACGAAGTAATCTTAACCTTCGGCGAAACGACGTTACACTGCACTGAGCCTTACCTCCACAGCACGGGTGAGAAGCGATGACATCCCTCTCTTCAAAATGCAGCACTAAAGTAAAACTTAGCAGGATATTTGGATTAAAGGGATGTCATCGCTGTAGTAATCAGAGCTAAAAAGGCTTTTCTTGATCCCAACTATTTCCACTTCATCCAGTAATGCGAAACAAAACATAAAAAAAGAGGCTACTTTTAAAAGTGCCTCTTTTTTTATTATTATGCTTGTT
>CAMPJM010000625.1 GCA_946886805.1 uncultured Flammeovirgaceae bacterium
ATATGTCAAGGGCGCATGGACAGAATTATAGAGCTTTACAAGGGAGTGCATTTTTAGAACGTATATATTATGGCTCACCTACATGGTTTCAAACATCAATAATTTGGGGAGGTGGAAGCATAGAAAATTATAACCGATAATGAATTTACCTGTAGTTACCTATTCAAATACCGACAAAAACATTTATGCTTTTGATTCAGAAAAATATCTTAAAAGAGCTTCAATTGATCTTATTCATGTTTTAAATGATTCATATATTGTAGATTCATCAGGTATATTTTACCATGTTGATAAAGCGTATAAAACTAAATGGCTGTACCTCTGGGGTTATAATCCCTTAAAAAAAGGCAGAACAGCAAAAATAGATTTTGAAATAGAATCAACAAAGAAGATTTCATTAGAGGATTTTAAAAACATCATTACAGAAAAATTAGATTCTGGTGTTGGAAGAGATTTTTGGTACACAAAGAAGGATATCCCTCGGCTAAAAGAAAGGGTGATGAAGGCGGAAACTTATAAGGAAGTGATAGAGATTTTTCTTTACGATGAGGACTGAGGTAAATTTTTGTTAATATGATTCACAAGTTATAAGCTAAAGCGTATCCGTCAATCTTAGCTAGTCTTAAGAATAACACTCGAATGATTACAATATCAACCAGACCCCTTAGTGATAACGAAAAGAAGGAATTAAAGAGCCAGCTTCCTTCAGTATATAAAAGGGTTGAAGAATTTATACTTAAAACAACGTATATCCTTATTATTTTAATAATACCATTTTTGATCATTAATCATTTTTGGCAGATGCCATCCGTTATTGAGATCAGCTACCTTATTGGAATTTTACCGCTCTCGCTATTTCTCGCATACAGAATGACACAAAAATGGGAAGGTGGTTTTTCAAACAAAAAAAACCTCAACGATATTAACAAAGGACTAGCTGAAATTATTCATGTAGAAACGTTAAGGGCCATCCAAAGAGAAGATTATGAAGATTTTGGCCTTGCTTTTTATTTGGACGTTCAACACAATAAAGAGCAAAAAGTACTTTACTTATGGGGCCAATATTTAGATGAACTTGAATATGAAAAACAGTTTCCTAATACCGAATTTGAAATTGTTAGGGAATTTGAAACAAAGCAAATCTTAGATATCAAGTTATTAGGTAATTATTTTGCCCCCGAACGAATACTGTCACCATTTGATAAACAAATTTGGAAAAGTGGAAAATATCCAATGGACGGAGATTTATTAGACAAGCCTTTGGACGAAATAATTAAATAAGCTACGCCAAACAACAGAAACTACAGCAAGGTTTAGCAAAGCAGGAACCTTCATCATTACTCCGATAATTCGGCAAAAAGCTTTACCTCCCAGCCTGTTTTGAAGGCAGTGCGAGCACAAACAACTAGCGACAGAACCAATTTAGAAACCTATACCCTTTCTTTTAGCATTCTCTCGAAAAATAAATCAAAAAAAACTTGTACAATTACGAAACTTTCGTAGATTTACGAAACAATCGTAACACTATGCAAAAACTCACTCAACAAGAAGAAGAAGCCATGCAAATGATATGGAAAAACAAGGGAGGCTTTGTAAAAGACATTTTGAATTTACTTCCTGAACCTAAAGTTCCATATACCACCCTGGCTTCTACATTGAAGAACCTAGAAAAGAAGAAATATTTAAAATCCGAAAAGCTAGGGAATTCCTGTCGATATGAACCCATAATTCAAGAGGATGAATATAAAACGGCATTTATGGGGAATTTTGTCAGCGACTATTTTAAAAATTCCTACAAAGATCTGGTAAGTTTTTTTGCTAAAGAAGAAAAGATCAGCCAGGAGGAATTAAAGGAAATTTTAGAAATGATCCGGAAGCCAAAACCCTGAGCCACTATGTCTGATTTGCTCATCTATTTAATAAAAGCCAACGCAGCGCTTTCTCTCTTTTATTTGGCTTATATACTTTGGCTACAAAAGCTGACTTTCTTTAAGATCAATCGCTTTTATTTACTCTTTTCATTAATCTTCTCTGCTCTTTACCCCTTCATCAATCTGAGTAATTTGTTTACTAAGAGTCCCGGCATTGGCGCGCGGATAACAACACTGTCTCCTGAATGGCAACAAATTCAGTTTACCATAGAAAGCCCTGGCGTACATGAGATTTTTGAAGTTCTTTTTTGGATCAGCGTCTCCCTGTTTGCATTAAGGTTAATTATCAAATTAGTTGGTTTATTAAGAATTCACTTAAAATCTACCCCGGCTCAATGGACTATCTATTCATACAGGGCCACACACGAAATCAGCTCTCCTTTTTCATTTTGGAAAAATATCTATTTAAATCCTCTCAATCACGCAATAGATGAATATGAAAAAATATTTAAACATGAGTACGTTCATGTGAACCAGTTACACACACTGGACATTTTAATTTCTGAAATTTCAATTTTAATATTTTGGTACAACCCATTTTGCTGGTTGACCAGACACGCTATAGTTGAAAACATAGAATTTGTTACTGACAAAAAAGTTATCTCGTCGGGAATAGATAAGCAAAGCTATCAATACAGCTTACTCAATTTCTCCACATTGTCACCAAAACAATCCATCCTTGGAAATCACTTCAATTTAAAAAACCTCAAAAAAAGAATTGCCATGATGAACAAAAAACAAACCGCAAAACAGCATATTGGGAAATATGTATTCATATTACCTGCCATCGTTCTTGGGTCCCTTATTTTCAATGTTTCCAAAGCTTATGAAAATCCTGCTGAAGGCAATCAAATCGAACCGGTTCTCTCGGAGGTTTTCCAGGATACAACTAGGTTTCAAAATCTGGATTCACTCGAATTCCATCTAAAAAATTCAAAAGCTCCTTCTTTTTCCAAGGTAGTAAGTAATGACAAAGCAATGATTTTATTAGATGGCGAAAAAATCACTAAGAAGGAAATGAGTTACATAAATCCCGAACAGATTAAAGAAATATGTGTCTATAAGGGAGAACCAGCGACTGAATTATATGGGGAAGAAGGAAAACATGGCGTAATACTTATAACCACAAAAGCAATTAAGTCGGGGTCAAATACGCTTCCTGAAAATTCAGGTGAGAACAGAAGCCATGTTCCATCTCAACCGAAAATCCCTGAGGATACGCCAACCAAAAAACCTGTTAATCAAATCTTAAAAATCAGAAAGATTAATAAAATTCCTTCTTTAAATCAAGAAGAAAACCCAATATTCTTATTAGACGGTGTTAGAATATCCAATAAAGAGATTTCGAAATTAAACCCCGATCATATTAAATCAGTTAGCGTTCTCAAAGATGAGCAAGCCCTACTAATGTATGGGGAAGAAGGCAGGGATGGGGTAATTCTTATTACTAAGAAAACACTTGAAGA
>CAMPJM010000626.1 GCA_946886805.1 uncultured Flammeovirgaceae bacterium
TTTGCCTGTTCCCTTTGTAGCAGTTCAAGGGCTTCAACTCTTTCCGCTATTGTTGCTTCTGATTGTTCATTGGGTTTGGATTTTTTTCTGGTCTTTTTATAAAGGCTATGCGCTAAGTCCGCTAATGTCAAACTTGTTGTAAATATTTGTCCCCATGGTAGCATACGCTGAGTTTTTCGTGATAATTATTAATATTTAATCAGATATTTTTTTTTCTCTTTTAAAGTCTTCCTGATGTTTTGTACTTTTATGGCTGATGAATTTACTCTTTCCACAATTTCTCTATGGTCTTATAGCATTAGCTATTCCTATTATTATTCATCTGTTTAATTTCCGTCGGACGAAGAAGGTTTATTTTTCAAATAACCGATTTTTAACAAATATAAAAGAATCCAACAGTTCAAGATTAAAATTAAAACACCTGTTGGTTTTATTTTCTCGTTTGCTGTTCCTTTTTTTTCTGGTCATGGCCTTTGCTCAGCCATATATTGCTTCAGAAGAAGATTTTATTCCTAGCAATCATGTAAAGGTTTATATTGATAATTCTTATAGCATGTCAAACAAGACTGTTAATGATATTGCAGGGATTGACCAGGCTCTAATTTATGCGGAAGCCATTGTTTCACAGTATCCAAAAAGCACCAAATTTCAATTATTTACAAATGAGTTTGATGTTTCGTCAGAAAGAATAATGTCTTACGAAGCATTTATAGATGCCTTAACCGAAGTTAAACTTTCTCCCGTTACCCGAAATTTTGGAGAGATAATGGGAAGAATGGATGCGAGGGACAGGAACGGAGTCGCAATGCAAGAAGATCATTTTTTATTGACGGATTTCCAACAGTCAACTTTCGAAGCAAATTCCTCGACCGATCTCGACACAGTAAATAATTACGCTATTGTTCCCATTACATTTTCCGATATCTCAAATCTTTTTGTTGATTCCTTATACCTGTCCAATCCATTTCTTCTGAAGGATAATATGAACGAGCTTATAATTTCAATTAGAAATACAGGCGATAAGCGAGTTGATGAATTGATCACCAAATTAGTGATCAATGATGAACAAGTAGGGGCGGCCGCGCTCACAATAGAACCTAATACTTCTGAAAGTATTAAATTTGAATTAAATTTTAACCTTGCCGAAGAAAATTTGGGGTTAGTTACCTTCGAAGATTTCCCTGTCACTTTTGATAACGCTTTTTATTTTACCTTAAATACCGGAAGTAAAATTAATATTGTTGAATTGCAGGGTGAGGGAGCTTCAGAGGTCCTTTCGCAGGTATATGCCAATGATGCTGTATTCGAATTTAGTAGCTTCGATGTCGGTAATTTTGAATATAACCTTCTTAGTACTGCTGATTTGGTTTTTCTAAATGAGGTAGAGGTTATTAATCAGGCTTTTCAACCTGTGTTACAAGAGTATATTGAAAAAGGTGGTGCGGTAGTGATTATATTTGGCGAAAAACCATCATTGATAAGCTATAGCTTTTTGCGCTTACCGGAAGTGTTTTCTTTAGCAAATATTGGCGATACTCCTTCTCTTCAAAATATAGATCAACCAGATTATAACAATCCATTTTATCAAAATATTTTTAATTCAGCCGAAGAGAATATCGAAATGCCCCAAGCAATAAATACTGTTAATTGGAGAACAGACGGGAATAAAATATTATCATATCGGAATGGAGTACCTTTTATTACAGAGAGTACTAAAGACAATGTCTACCTGATAGGGACTCCTTTGGATGATAGGTATACAAATTTTCATAGACAAGCATTATTTGTGCCTGTAATGTATCGTTTAGCAGCTCTGAGCCAATCTGGAAGTGAAAAATTGTATTACGAAATTAGTGATCCACAAATCCAACTAAAAAAGGAGAACATCGAACCTAATAGTATATTGAAACTTCAAAGAGATGAAATGGAAATTATTCCCTCGCAATTTGCTGTCAATAATACAGTGATTCTGGAAATTCCTAAATTCACACTAAGTCCAGGGTTTTATAGTTTAATGAACGGTGAAGATACTTTGAGGAATTTAGCATTCAATTACAATAAGGAAGAGTCTTTACTTAAGCAACTGGGAGAAAAGGAGCTTGGTGAAATATTTGAAAATAAAGTAAAGATTTATACGGAGGACAAAACAGAAGCTTTTAAGACCGAATTACAGGAGTTATATACCGGTAAACAATTATGGAAATACTGTCTTGGCTTAGCCTTGTTCTTCTTATTATTAGAGATTTCATTCATTAGGTTTTTATAACTTTAATTGCTTTTAACCTGTGTTCGACTACTAAAATCGAATGTCATGCGGATATCTTATTAATTCTGGGGAGATCGCGGAGGCTTCGATGTGACGTCACAATAGCGCTGTCCTAAAATTTGGGTCGAACTAAGGTTTTTAATTTAATACAAAACGATGAAAAATGTTCCGATGGATATATTGTTAGAGAATGTTGAAATTATGAATGGCATTTCTCCTTTTAATAAAAAGAAGACGAATGTGCATATTAAGGATGGGTTAATTGAAGCAATTGGCTCGGAGGTGAAATCGGACACGTCTGTTGTTATTGATGCTTCTGACTTGGTACTATCAATAGGGTGGTTTGATATGCGGGCTAATTTTGCTGACCCCGGTTTTGAGTACAAAGAAGATTTATTTTCTGGAAGTGATGCTGCAAGTGCAGGAGGTTTTACAGAGGTTGCCTTGCTCCCAAATACTCAGCCTGTGATTCAAACGAAAAATGATGTAAGCTATATAAAATCCAAAAGCTCCCTTCTTCTTACGCAATTCCACCCGATTGCCGCTGTAACAATAGACAATAAAGGTACAGAATTAACTGAAATGATAGACCTTCATCAAGCGGGAGCTGTGGCTTTTTCGGATGGGGATATTCCAGTATGGCATACTGATATTTGTTTAAAGACCTTACAGTACCTGCAAAAATTTGATGGATTGTTGATTGATGCACCTTATGATAAATTGTTGTCCGCCTTTGGTACCATGAATGAAAGCATTCACAGTACCATGTTGGGCTTGAAAGGGATGCCTGCTTTGTCAGAAGAGCTCGCCATAATTAGAAATATTAATTTATTATCATACGCAGGTGGCAAAATACATATTTCTAATATTTCCTCAGCACGGTCGGTAGCCCTGATCAGGGAGGCAAAGGAAAAAGGCTTGGACATTAGTTGTGATATTGCTGCACATCAAATGGCTTTTGATGACAGCGCTTTTTATGATTTCGATACGAATTATAAAGTTAATCCACCATTTAGATCACAGGAAGACATTGCCGCACTAATTGAGGGTTTAAAAGATGGTACTATTGATATCATTGTTTCTTCCCATAGCCCGCAGGATGAGGAAAGTAAAAAGTTGGAATTTGATAC
>CAMPJM010000627.1 GCA_946886805.1 uncultured Flammeovirgaceae bacterium
GCATTTGGGAATTGCTGCAATACAGGATGAAATGGTAGATAGTGAAAAGAAGATTGTATCAAGTTTAACAACAAAAAGTCTTCTAAACGAAAACAGATATCTACTAAAGGATGGTTCCTTACAATACAAACCAATGAAAACAGGTGAGTACAAAGAACTTTCCAAAATCAAAAATAATTACCGTTGGGTAATTGGTGTTTCAAAACTTTTCAACCCTGAATTTAGCAAAGACCGAAGCGGTAAAAGTAATGCAGCTGCATTGGCAAAATTGCCTCTATATCACAGAACACCTGCCTTTATGTTTCAACACGACCGAGATAAGTGGTCATATTTAGGTGATTATAAGTACAGTGTTTGGTATGTTAGACTTAGAGATTCAAAACATACTGAAAGCCCTTTTGCAGGAATTGTAAAAATTGAAAAAATATTAATCACTGAAAATGAGAATGAATTCGGTTTGGAATCTGATCTTGTTGATGTAATTACCGCAAATATTATCAACGAAAGAAACCCGGTCTGCTATGGCAAAGACAGCAGGTGGGCAAACCATCTTTATCCGGTATATCTGACTGAACTCTTTTTGAAAAGTAAATATTTGAGCGACATCCACTTCTTAAACTTATTTTAAAGCCAGAATGAAACAAATAGGAAAAATTATAGCCACTGAAAAAGTACCTACTACAGTAGATGAATTTTTCTTTTGGACAGATAAAGAACTTATTATAAAACCTTTTGATGTGATTAAAGTAAGTCACATTAAAAACTCAATCACTTTTGGAGTAGTTGAGGAAATCTCCCATTTGACCGATAATTCTAGCTTTTTGGCAGGATATATTTCAAGTGATTTCGGAGATGTGAATTATCAACAATACACTCAACGGATTGGAATGAATTATGTGAGAGCAAAGGTAGTTGGGAACTCGCAAGGCATTTACACTCCTGTATTGGACGGTTCATCAGTAAGTCTTGCCAGCGAAGACGATGTGAAAGAAGCACTTGGCCTTAAAGACATCAAAAACCCTCTACCATCAGGGTATATTGAAATGTATGAAGAGCCAGACCAAATTACCATTCCCGTTCATTTTAATTCGCAATTTTTAATAGGTCCTGAAGGAGCACATTTGAACATTTCAGGTATTTCTGGTTTGGCTTCTAAAACTTCCTATGCTATGTTTTTACTGAAATCAATACAAGATCAATATCTTGGAAAACAGGATGGTGAATCAGTTGCATATGTCCTGTTGAATGTAAAGGGACGTGATTTATTGGCAATTGATGAACCGAATGACGATCTCACAGATGATGACAGAAGCATTTATAAAATGCTCGACTTAAGCACTACACCATTTCAAAACGTCAAATACTTCTACCCTTATTCAAAAGATATTGTTTCTTCTACCTACGGCAGGGATGTTAAGAGTCAAATGGAGTTGGACAAAGGAAAGTTGTATAAATACATCTTTGAAGATGATAAAGAAAGTATAGATCTTCTTTTCTCCAATGTGGATGACCCCAACCAAACAATGGAATCTATTGTGAATTATATCGCCACAGGTCAAGGTGGATTCGGAAACATTACCAATTGGAATGATTTGTTAAAAGAAGTTCACGAACATACTAAAGCAGGCTCTTCCGGTAAGGACAAAGAAATTACTGTTTTAAGTTGGCGAAAATTCTACCGGCTTTTCAGAAAGACAATTGAAAAAACAACCATATTTTCAAATTCATTAAGTAATATGGCAAAGGAGAACGAAACAAGGCTTAAAGATTCAATCTTAAACATTAAAAAGAATGATGTTTACGTCATTGATGTGGCAAAACTTGATGAAGAAACACAAGGTTTTGTTTTCGGAGATGTAATGCGGTCAATTTATGAATTAAAACTTGGCCAAGCTTATGATAGAAGTGAAGCGGACATCCCTTCAAAAATTGTGATTTTCATTGACGAGTTAAATAAATATGCTTCAAAAGATGTTCCGAAAAGTTCGCCGATATTGAGACAGTTGCTTGATATTACTGAAAGAGGGCGATCATTAGGAATCATCCTGTTTTCTGCTGAACAATTCAAAAGCGATATCCATGACCGCGTAAAAGGAAACTGCGCCACCCACGCTTATGGCAGAACCAATGCTATTGAGATCTCAAAGCCCGATTATAGATACGTGCCAAAGGTATATCAATCAATGCTGACAAGGCTAAAGCAAGGTGAATATGTGGTGCAAAATCCTGTTTTCAGGTCTCTGTTAAACATAAAATTTCCGAGACCAATTTATAAGCAATTTAAAAATGGATAAACAGTTTACACCAGTCATAGGTAAAGATGTAATTGAATCGCTTACAATTGGAATGTATGAAGATTCCAGATTTATATTCCGTGAGTATATTCAAAACTCTGCCGATCAAATAGATAAAGCTATTAGAGAAGACCTACTTAAGGATAATGAAGGAGAAATACATATAAACATTGATCCCGAAAAGAGAACTATTACGATTGAAGATAATGCAACAGGTATTTCGCAGAATCAAGTTCAGCCGATACTTCAAAATATTGCACAGTCAACCAAACGACGAGGTGTTGACAAAGGTTTTAGAGGGATTGGAAGGCTTGGTGGTTTGGCATATTGCGATAAACTGATTTTTGAAACTTCCTTTGCAGGAGAAAATACTAAATCTCGATTGGTTTGGGATGCAGCAAATTTAAAGGACATCATTAATAATCGGGGCGAAAAGGAAGATGCCATTTCTGTAATCAGAAAAGTAACAACTTTAGAAACATCTAAAGAATCAGAAGTTGCTCACTACTTTAAGGTAATTCTTGAGGATGTGACAAATGATGACCTTATGGATAGAAGGGAAATCGAAAAATATCTTTCAATGGTCGTACCTTTGCCATTCCCAACTCGATTTATATACAAATCAGAAATTATTAAAGAACTAAAAAATGAAACCTTTTCTCTTGATGAGTATCGAATCTACTTAAACTCAGAGCAGATTTTTAAAGGCTATTCTACAATTATTTATAAAGGGGATGACAATGACAAAAAGAAAGAAGATGAGGTTATTGACATTGTATTCTTTAAAGAGTATGCAAGTGATGGAAATTTAATTTTTTGGGGATGGCATAGTGTCTCAGAGAAAAACCAATCATTAAATCAGGTTAACTACACCAGAGGTTTTCGACTTAGGAAATCAAATATTCAGGTTGGAGATGAATATACCTTGCTAAAACTACAAAGAGACAGACGATTTCACTTTTACTTTTTTGGTGAAGTCCACGGAACGCATCCCGACTTAATACCTAACTCAAGACGTGATTACTTCACTGAAAATAACATTTATTTTGAGTTTGAGAAGAAACTTAAGACCTACTTCCATACCCACATATACAA
>CAMPJM010000628.1 GCA_946886805.1 uncultured Flammeovirgaceae bacterium
AGGTGATAGATGATGAACCTATCACTGGATTTGGATAATTTTGTTCTAACATCAACCCTTTTTCTGCTACCTTGCTTAACGAATAATCCATAACGGAATTTTTATTTGACAAGCTACTATTGGGTTGGCTATCATACCAGGTGCCGTTTATATACCACCCTTCGCCACAGCGATAAAGATCGGCTGTTTGAGGATATCCGTTATTGCTGAACACAATATTGATACATTCGGCATTTTCAATAGTATAAAACCACCATCCATTACCCTCGGACTGCATTGGAACGCCTGGCCACGTGGTGTTTTCAGCAACTCCAGATGGCTGCACATTCCAAAAGTGCATAGTAGGTGTAGACCAGTCAGTTTTAAAATGGATAGTTATATCCTGCCCGTTTTCCTCTGGGTTTCCATCGTACCATTGGTTGTCCTTATACCATCCGTCCTTGTCCCTGTTAAGGTCTGCTGTTTGTCTTCCCTGGTTGTCGTGGAAAAGCAAATTGGAAGCGATAACTGTTTCGGGGAATGTGTAGCTGTACCAACCGTTTCCTTCGTTCGCCATGTCTACTCCCGGCCAGTTTGTGCTTGCCACAGACCCTTGAGGCTGCGCATTCCAGTAATGTATTCTTATTGATGATGCCCAATGGAGTGGCTTTTTAAAATAAACCACAAGATTTTCTACAGGTGCTTCCCCTACCGTATATTCATGGGTTTGAATATTGGAAGCAGCACCTTTGTCATCAGTTGCAAATAACCTCAAAGTAAGGTTTTCTTTAACCTCTAAAGAAAAGCTCCCTACAGCACTTTCCGAATTTTCTGAGGGTATACTTCCATTGGTGGTATAATAGATAACAGGGGCGATTCCTTCGTCATCGATTGCGGAAACATTTACAGTAAATGAGGTCATGGAAGTAAAGGGTCCTTCGGGATCAACAGTTACAATAGGAGGTTCATTTACAGCCTCTTCCGGGTTTTGGTCATACCAGATCCCATTCATATACCATCCATCCCTGCTACGGCTGAGGTCGGGTGTTTGATTGCCACCATTATCATGAAATAAAAGATCGGATGAGGTAATGCCTGGCAAAGAGTAGGAATACCAGCTGTTCCCTTCTGAAGTCATTGGTGTACCTGGCCACGAAGTATCTTCCAGGGCACCTTCAGGTGCTGCATTATAGTGGTGAATCCGTATATCAGATCCCCAATTTACTGGCTTTTTAAAATGCACTACTATATCTGGCAATTCCCCAATTGTGTACTGTGCAGTCTTAATAGTAGAAGTTTGCCCTTCAGCATCAATTGCGATGGCTTTTACTGTAGCATCTTCGTCTAATATGAAAGGGCCTGCGTATGCTGAACTATTCTGGTTTGGCATAGTCCCATCAAGCGTATAATAAATGCTAACAGGTTCATATTCAGCGGTGGCTGTTATGGTCACTTCTATAGGTTCAAAAGAATGTCCGCTTACTGGATCTATAGATACTGATGGTCCGCTAAAAGGTTCCGAAGCTTCAATTAAAATGATTCCATTCTGATGAGCATCAAAGCTGACCTGCCCACCGGCCACTACCGCTATATTTCCAGTATAGGTATCCCTTACTTCTGTTCCATCAGCAAAAGCCGATCCTACCTGAAGTGTAGTGGAACCATTGGCCCCTATGGCCACAATTACTTTATCATTTTGGTATTCTCTTTTAAAGGAATAGGGGTTATCACTTATTTTTTGGTGGCTACCAGCTCCTACCGAGAGGTGGTCTCTTCTGAATTGGCCAAGTTTTTGCCAATGAAACAGCAATTCCTGATTAATGGAATTCCAGTTCATGTAGGAGCGAGTACCTTGGTGCGGATCTGTTGCGGTTGGACCAAAAGGCCTAGCTGTTTCATCTCCATAATAAATTTGTATCCCCCCGGGCAACAATAATAAAGAAGTACCGGCATTCATAAGGTTATTCCGGTCATAAAGCTTTGTGTCATGTGAAGAAATATAACTTAATACGTTCCATTCAGGATCGGTATTGATTGTTTGGGCATAGCTAGAAAACAAAGACTCGAGCTGACTCATATTTCCTGCTTGGCCCTGAAAGCTAAAATTGATAACAGAATTAAAGCCATTATTAATGTGGTAATCACTTCTTCCATACCCATATCCAAAGTTTTCTGCTGTCATCCAAAAATCCAGATCGTCAGGCTTTTTGTCAGGATTATTAGTTTTCCATTCACGAAGGGCGAGTACCGCTTCTGCTTTTAATACTTTCCAAGCCTCTCCTTCTACATGCTTTTCAGTATCTACCCGAAAGCCATCAATACCAAATTCCCTAACCCAATCTGTTAGCCATTTAACGAGGTAGTTACGAGGAGTACGTGGGTATCCTGTTCTGGCAAAAAAAACATCAAGCTCAGCTAATTCCTGTTGTTTTTTTTCCGCACTCCATTTTGTATTTAGCACAGGAGGTAATGAAACGGTTGCGGTAGACTCGGTAATAACATCGGGAAGACCTGCCAAGGACATGGTTTTTTCATCGCCCCCCGGTTGTGGATAGCCTGGAAGGCCGGCCCGCACCCAGTTGCCACTCCACCAATTAGTCCAAGCATTACAATCATAATCAATATAATCATGTATTCCTTCCCAGGTTTGACCATTGGAAGGTCTCCAACCTTTCCAGGCGTCATCTATACAACCAAAATCGTAATTTGCCATATCATCTGCTGTGTTATAACCAGTATGGTTCATTACAATGTCCATAATAACACGGATTCCATGTGCATGGGCTGCATCAACAAATTCCTGAAACTCATTTCTGGTACCCATGTTAGCATCCATCTCTGTCCAGTCAAGGGTATAATATCCATGATAGGCATAATGCTGAAAGCTTCCATCTTTGCCAGATACCCAACCATGGATTTGTTCATAAGGAGCGGTAATCCATAAAGCATTAATACCAAGATCATCAAAATAGCCTTCTTCTATTTTATCGGTGAGACCTTTTATATCGCCACCATAGAAACTGCCAACTTCATCAAACTCATAAGGTGCTCCATTTCCATCAAAGCCACGACCATAAGAGTGATCATTTAAAGGATTGCCATTTTGAAAACGGTCCGTCATTACAAAATATACGCTTGCATTATCCCAGGAGAAATCAGGAGTTTGTTCGCTCTGCCCGAATATCCCCGAGGACAAGAAAATGGTGTAAAAAAGAATTAGAAAAAATTTTCTCATGTGTATAAAGTTTAATTGAAAAAAATAAGTGCAGAAACATAGCATAAAAAACAGCACTGTTTCGAGGTTTAATTAAACCCCAATATAAATCACCTTAAAAGTAAAATCGCCCCAAAGTATGCATCGGGACACATTTTTATCTGGGAATAAGAGGGATGGTTTTATTGATAC
>CAMPJM010000629.1 GCA_946886805.1 uncultured Flammeovirgaceae bacterium
AATCCCTCGATATGAATTCGGAATCACCAAATTATTCCAGCACTTCGTAGCGGGGGATTCCTGGTCTACGCTGCGCTTCGCCAGGAATGACGGTTTTCTACTACCTGAGTAGTTACAAAATTATTAAAATAGAATTCTTCTAAAACGATGTTCCATATTGTAAAGATAATGCACATCGAACGGCTTGAACTGACTAGTTTTTACCACGGACTACTACCACCTAAAAATGAAGGTATTGCCTAGAAATAGACGATTGAAATCTGCGATAGAGTGGGTGAAAACCTATTCTGGAAAACGTATTGTTTACGGTTATTCCAAGCGATACGGCGTTGATAAATTATGTGCAATAAAAGAGTTGCGGATGATAGGCATAGAAATATCCGAAGAATATGAGAAGCAAATCAAGCAGTCAATTGAAGAGTTAAGAAGGCAAAAACAGCTTAGAAAAGACAAAAAGGAACAAGAGCTAAATTCATTTCTGGAGTTCGATAGTGATGAATACTTTGCATTTATTGCAGGATACACAAGCGGCGGAGCGCCATATGGAATTACCCATGAAGAGATGAAAAAAATCAACAACGAAGGGTTAGAGTAAAACGGGGTTACCGGAAAAGCTGGGGGTACTCGGGCTCAGTTCCCAGAATAACCAGTGTTGTTCCATTATTTTTCATATTTTGCAGTGCTTTTATGCCTCGCAACGATTGGGCTATGATCTGTGTCCGTATTAAGAACCACTTTTACTAGCCCCCGAGATAAAGACTGTGAAAAGAAAATTATCCGTCATTTACAAACACGGCTATGTAGCCTCGTGTTACCACCCGTTTTATTTCAGCACGTATTCTATTGTTTTTTCTGTTTTCCAATCCCCTATAGAAGATTCATTTTTTACTTTCACAACAAATTGCAGCTTTTGTTTCCCTTTTTTTGAAGGCTTTAAAGATAAAAAACCAATTCCGTTTTTTATCTCCAGTTTCTCACCATTCACATATATTTCTGAAAACTTTTCCAGTTGCGTATTATAAGCTGCAAAATATATTTTTGCCTCATAGTTTTCATTAGAATTAATTTTATACTTCTCAGCTTCAATAAAAATATCCACATTGTCAAATACATACTCAAAATATTTGATCTCTAAAGCTAATTTATCAATTATCTCTTTAGAAATCTGAGAAGCTGCTATAAGTGCATATTGAGTTTCATGATTACTCGGAAGTTCTTCCGAGATTTTAAGATCAAGTTTTTCATCTGGAAACAAATTTTGCTGCAAAAAGGACAAAAACCTGGAAATCTCATCCTTTTTGTTGTCAATTTCAGGATCGTTAATCCTTTTAATAGCTTCCTGATAGAGTGAATCCAAAACCAAAGCTTTTTTCTTTACAGCTGCATTATCAGCCGGAGATTCTTTAATGGTATTTAAGGTTCGCTTTATTGAGGTTTGATATTCATTGTCCAGAGTCTTGAATATATTATTGAGAAATTTATCTTCTGATGTTTCATTCTTACATGAAAAGGTAGCAAGTAAAATAAAAATTCCTATAATTCTAGTAGTGCTCATGTTTATTAATTGGTGGCAGTGTTTAATGTTCATCGACGGGCTACCTCGATTGGCAATAGTTTTATTTCTTTTTGTTAGTTGTAGCCACTTCTCTATGCAGTTTCCATCTGCCATCCTTCTTATCTTTTTTAAGGATAGCCAAAAATGTATCTGTAATTTCCACTGGCTTTCCTTCTTCATTCGTATAATAGACAGAACTAGTGCCAAAGTCATAAGCAATACTATCACTAACTATAATGGTTTCTTCAGGTCTCATTACTAAACTATCATAACTGAATAAATTATTGGGGTTCTCTATCAGTCTCTTATATTCTTCCCACTCACCGCAAATAGGTGTTAGAGATATTACGTCTGACGTGGCATAATCTTTCAAATCAGAATAGCGCTTTTCTTTGATAGCTAATTCAAATCCTTCTCTCGTTTGTTCAATTGACTCTAATTCTGCCTGAATATCAATTTTATTTTCATTATGTAATTCTGTTTCATTGCTTGTATCGTTACAGGAACAAACATTAATTGCCACAAGTAGAAGTATTAAATTTCTCATATCTCTGGAGATTATGTATTATTCTAAATTATTGCCAACGTTAAGTGTAGTAGTCGTGCCGGATTTATATGCAGTACTCACCAGCCACCACTAAAGATAGTAAAAAGCAGAGAATTTTCTGTCACCCACATAAGCTGGCATGCGAAACGAGTTTGGAGCAGGCTCTTGTCACTATGGGGCAGTCCTGGCAGGCGAGTTGGTGAAGCCTGTTAGTCCTACGATCTTCGATATGCTGCAAGCATGTTCCGCACTTGTTGCGGGGGTGGTTTTCCCTGAGGAGTTCAGTGTCCACAGGTCATCTGCGTTAAACTTAAGCCTCAGAAGGGTCAAATATTAGTAGAAAGTATAATTTTCATTAGGCAATGGTGACATTAGGCACCAAATATTTCCTACCTACCGACACGATTTTCTACACATTTATTTTTTCTGCACATATAGTACCTCTTGTACTCTTTTTCTGTTAAGTTCATGCATATACCCACGGGCCTACGGCAGACAAGGTTTATAAGATCTAATAAACATAAAATCAGGTAATATTTACACTAAATAGTTCAACAAAGGTAAATATTGCAAATTATTACACTCGTTGGCAAGGTAATGGTAATTTTTACTCGTGTTGTTTCCTGATTGCTAGCATGAGCCGCTTACGTTCCTTTGCTAAAAGAAGGAGCTTTGGGTTAAGAATAGCTTGGCTATTGCTTTTGGCATCTGTATTAACTTTTTGTTTTTTCTTTTCTTTTTTTGAAATACTCCACGATCTCTTTAGGGGATTTACCTTCTGTGTCTTTGGCAATTCTTTCCCGTTCTTTTCTTATTAATTTTACGCAGTCGAAGTCTTTTTTATCAGTCGTTTTCATAATCGAATACCTCCCTTGGATTTCTTATTTCTAAAGTCTGGTAGTCGTTTACCAGGTTGACAGCATTGTACCCACGTATACGCATAATGTTCACAATGTGTTTGAAGTTCCAGCTTACCAGAAGATCTGCTTTTAGTATTGTTGCTATTGCTATATGGTAACAATCGGCACGGCTAGTTTGTCCCACCACTTTTTCTGAAAGATACTTTTCTGCCAATAGTACTGCTTCTTCTGTAAGTTCTGTTCTTATTAGATTCTTTTCCGGAATATTCCTAACAAACCGCTTTACTTTATCAGGGGCATTATTAAGCTCGTCCTCTGCAACATCAGAAAAGATAAGCTTGATTTCAGACTGAAATACTTTTTTAAAGAAGAGATCGGTCCATAATTCGAATTCGGAATCAAATTTTCCGCCAAAGACAGA
>CAMPJM010000630.1 GCA_946886805.1 uncultured Flammeovirgaceae bacterium
ATATGTTTCGGCGCCCGCTGATGCTGAAAATATTTTATCTGTTGGCGCTGTGAATCCTAAATTTGAAAAAGCTTCTTTTAGCTCCATTGGGCCCACAGCTGATGGAAGATTAAAGCCTGAGATATCTGCTTTGGGCACTGATGTGGTTGTAGTGGATGAATCGGGTGGCATTTCTTACGCAAGAGGTACTTCTTTTGCATCCCCGCTTGTTGCCGGTCTTGTAGCTGGTTTTTGGCAGGCAAATCCGACACTAAGTAACTACGAGGTAATGAACAGGATTAAAATGTCCGGACACAAAGCTTCATCTCCCAATAATGAGCTAGGCTACGGAGTGCCTGATTTTAGCCGGGCAATGGAACAGAAAATATTAGGTGCCTATACCGAAAGTGCGGAATCCTTCAAATTATATCCAAACCCTATTAGCAATGATAAATTATTTGTAAAAATATCAAGAGACCACCTTCATCAGGATATTGATATATGCCTTTTTAATAATGCGGGAGTAGTAGTAAAGAAAAGCAGCTTTACAGATTATCAGATTTCAAATCCGCTGATCATTGATTTTTCCGATATCCTTCCGGGAATTTATTTCATCAAAGTCGTTTCTCGAGAAACTTCAGAGGCAGCAAAAGTGGTGAATTTTTAAATTGCTTATCAGATACGAGTCCTTCTTTAATAGAAGCTTTTTACCTGGTACTAGAAAATCGTCGTCTTGGCGGTGTTAGCAAAGCAGGGCTATAATTGAGCATCGTCATTGCGAGTCAATTTTTTTTCTTTTCAAAAAAAATTGATGCGGCAATCCCCTGAAACAGAGAACGGAGTTTTTATTGGGGGATTGCCGCACTTTTAGCCTACTCCTACTTCATCAGTGTTTATGGAGGTGTAGCTTTTTGTGACATGGCCTGTAGCGGAAACACCGTTCGCAATGACGTGGTGGTGAAGGGGATTACCACACTGTTTGTTTACATCTACTTCACCAGGGTCATTGGAAGTCTTGCTTTTGTAATATTGCCTGTAGCGGAAACACCGTTCGTCCGCCAGCTGGCGGATCCCTTCGGGGCAATGACGTTTCATATTGGGTTTTGTTTGATAGGAGAGAGGATGCTAATCCCCCTCGTCATTATAACTCAATACAGCCCCCTCAGATCTCTTTTTTCAAGGACTCTGAGGCAGGATAGACCTAGATATCTTATTAAAAAAAACTACTCTCTAGGTGATACTTGACTTGTTCTGAATAGAAAGTGAGTCTATATATAATAGTTTGTCACCGTTTTGTACACTGATATCGAAACCAGATATCACTTTTAATTTATTAGCTGCACTCAGCACACAAATTGGAATTATATTGAGTTTCTGCTTTTCTAAAAAGGCTTCTAGTTCAGCGCCAGAATTTAAAATAACTTCTTTAAAAGGAGGATCTTTTCTAATCGTTTGAACTAATAGATTATAATCTGCAACCCCGCCGAATAATAAGTGTTTAGGATTCTCCACGTCAGTAATTTCAATCTCTCTTTTAGAAACAAGCCTGAAAACATTCCCTTCTCCAAAGTCTTTTAAAAACTTTTTACATGCAAGTGAATTCACTTCTGTATTAGGCGTTGTAGCAAACAATTTACCTATATTGGTCAAATCCATGTCTTCAATAGAATAGTCCTTGAGTATATTGCCATCGATCACAGGAAGTCCCATAGAACGACATTCAGAAATGTTGAAAGTCGACGTATCTGCTAATAAAATCGGAACTTTATATTTATTTAAATTTTTAGCGATAAATCTGGCTGCTTCATGTGCGCCCAAAAACAATACTCCCTGTGGATCCTCCCGCTCCACCTTCAGCCATTTTGCCATCAACTTAGCCGATGAACCTTGAATGACCACTGTGCCGACGATGATTAGGAAAACCATAGGCAAAAGCATCTCAGCATCCTGCATATATTCGATATTTCCGTTTCGAGGGTCGCTTAAAAGCTCAAGTGAAAACAATGATGCTACGGCCGCTGCAACAATACCTCGAGGGCCTATCCATGATATAAAAATTTTCTCTTTGAAAGACAATCCAGAACGAAAAGTAGAAGCAAACACACACAAAGGCCTGATAACCATTGTTACTACCAGGAATAGTATAATACTTTCCAGCCCCAATTTATTGATTTGGGCCATGTCGATTCTGGAAGACAGCAATATAAAAAGGACCGAAACTAAAATTAGACTGATATTTTCCTTAAAGGAAAACACATTTTTTAATTCTTCTAATTTAAGGTTTGCTAAAATTATTCCCATTACCGTAACCACGATTAAGCCAGATTCATGCATCAGCATCTCAGAAATAGAAAAGGCTAAAATAACTATTGCTAAAGCGACAACATTTCTTAAATAGAAAGCAATCCTGTTCTTTCTCAAAAGGAAATAAAGAAAAAAGGCAGAAAGGGAGCCTATAAATACGCCAGTGGATATAGTTATAAAAAATTCCTTAAGAGCAATTAATGTATATTCTGTATTGGGATTAGATGTTCTTATAAACCCAAAAACCAATACAGCAATTAAAGCACCAATCGGATCTATTAAAATGCCTTCCCATTTTAATATAGTGTTTATATTCTGATTGGGTTTAACATTTCTAAGGATGGGTCCTATTACTGTTGGACCTGTTACAATTATAAGCGCAGCAAAAAGGAAGGCTATCCTTATATCTAATTCTAACAGATAATAAGCAGCAAAGCCACTACCAATAAAAGTGATCACAACACCAATAGTCAAAAGATTTCTAAGTGCAGTGGCAAGTTTCGTAATTTCTTTTATTTTTAAAGTAAGACCTCCTTCGAAAAGAATAATCCCAACTGATAAGGAAACAAAAGAAAATAGAAGCTCGCCAGTAAAAATTCTATCACCATCAATTAGTTTAGTTCCATCGGAGGTAAAGAAAGTTGAAATGGGTCCAAACAACAGTCCAATAATAATCAATGGTAGTATAGCAGGCAGCTTAATTTTCCAAGCTAACCATTGCGCAAAAATTCCTAGAACTAAAATACCCGCTAATTCAACCATATATTATATTAAGAAATTATATAATTATTTAAAAAAGAAAGGAGAAATAAAACAAAAACCTGTTTGTTTCTCCTAATATAAAGCAATTAAAGAAAAATCAGATACTTGTTTTATAAAAAAACCTTGTTTTAAAGGAGAGCAAACGCAAAAAATTACCTTTTGTTATATCTTACAATGCTTCTTTTTTCAATTCTAAATAATATATATTTGCCTTGAAGACAAAGTAAAACTCATTTAAATTAAATCGCAATGGCTGCCATTATTGCCCCGTCTGTTCTTGCCGCAGACTTCGCCAATCTCCAACGAGATATAGAAATGTTAAATGAAAGTGATGCAG
>CAMPJM010000631.1 GCA_946886805.1 uncultured Flammeovirgaceae bacterium
ATTGCCTTACTCCTCATCAGCGTATCGCCAAATAAACCCATGATGATGAGAATATCGTCCTTTTGCTGCACTAATAATACCAGGAGCATTATGACCAGTTTGCCTGGTTGCTTCCATAATACAGTGAAATTCATTGATTAGGTTGCCGTCTCTATCGAATTGCTTAATTGCTCTTTGTTTGCTGGTTCGAATTTCAGATTTATCGATATTGGAATAAGGTGGAATTGTCTTTTTATTCCTATAACTTCTTAGATGATTTTCGCTAATTGATATCATTTTTAAATTATCAATACGGTTGTTTAATCCGTTTCCGTCAATATTGATTACATACTTCTTTTCATCAAGTTTTCCTATAAAAGTTTGATATAACACTCGGCTCATTGCTAAATCAAAAGCTTTTCCGTCCCTTGAAACGACTGCTTTTAACGCAAGACCATTTTCATTAATAGTTTTATTGTGAAACTTGCCAATATTTTGTTTTAAAATTCTGCCCGTTAAAAATAATGGCTTATCAATTTTACGGTTTACATATCTATCCAATGATTTAATGCGACCAAGAGAAGACACTTGATAGGTATCTTCAAATTTCTCTATGCCTTTCCATATTTCTCCGGGGAGATCCTTTAAATCTAGATTTTTATAGGGGTATTCCATTCCTTTTGTTTAAACCTTTTAATAATAATAAACTTTTTCCCGTTTTAGAGAAATTCACAGCCATTGAACTCCATGCGATGTTTCTGCTTATAAAATGCTTCTCTCGCTGCTTTTACCCACTCAGGCACCAGTTGCTGAGCGTATCCGTAGGCACTGAGCAAACAGAAAAAGACCGGATATAATAGTAGTTTCTTCATAAGGTATCACATTTTTCTGCCCTGTGCGCTTTATTCCATCGCTCCTTCACTTTCTCTGGAGGAGCGATAAAACAAAGACAGAGGAAGCTATGCTACTCCTTTTTATTAGAAACACTAACAGCAAAGCTTATTATCTCTCCTTCCTCTAATCTGTCGTCATAGTCAAGCCCTAAATCCAAATCAGTAGGAGTAATAAAGAAGAAGGCTGTGGATTTTTCCTTGCAGGTGAAGTCTACCTGTTTCTGCAGCATCACTCTTTCAAAAACGTTATCCTTTAAATAAGCTGACTGCCCGAGATCCTGTAGCAGAGTTCCCCTCTTTATCGGAATCCCTTCCACAAGAATATAATTGTTGTTCTGCTTCCGTGGATATAAGTTTGCAATAGATTCATTTTCCGCATCTCGGGCAAGGGCAAACTTAAAGAACACTTCCACTGAGGCTACAATTTCTCTGTTTGGGTCATCAATGGTGCCGTAAGGGCTGATTCCGTTTATTCCTATATCGTCCCAAATATAAAGAGTAGAAACGGTTGATGAATCATTCCTTCTGTCATACTTGCCGAGCACCTTTTCTATTTCGGTAATTGGCTGGTTAAGATAAAGTTCTTTTCCATTGTAGAGAAATTGACAGCCATTGAATTTCAGCCGGTGCTCCTGCTTATAAAATGCTTATCGTCCTTCTTTTACCCACTCAGGCACCTGTTGCTGAGCATATCCGCAGGCAGTTATCAGGCATAGTAAAACCGGGTATAATATTAGTTTCTTCATTGGGTATAACATTCTTCTCCTCTGTACTCTTTATTCCATCGCTCCTTCACTTTCTCTGGAGGAGCGATAAAACAAAGACAGAGGAAGCTATGCTACTCCTTTTTATTAGAAACACTAACAGCAAAGCTTATTATCTCTCCTTCCTCTAATCTGTCGTCATAGTCAAGCCCTAAATCCAAATCAGTAGGAGTAAGAAAAAAGAAGGCGGTCGACTTATCCTCGCAGGTAAAGTCTACCTGTTTCTGCAGCATCACTCTTTCAAAAACGTTCTCCTTTAAATAAGCTGACTGCCCGAGTACATCCTGCAGCAGAGTTCCCTTCTTTATCGGAATCCCTTCCACAAGAATATAATTGTTGTTCTTCTTCCGTGGATAAAACCGGGCAATCGATTCATCTTCCGCATGCCGGGCAAGGGCAAACTTATTAAAAACTTCCAGCGTTGACAAAGTTTCATTGAGAACAGTATCTTCATATCTTGTCATAGGCTTACCAATGAGCCGTATTCCCATATCTTCCCAGATATAGACATTGGAGAGGTCATTAATTTTTCTATCGTACTTTCCGAGCACCTTTTCTATTTTGCTAACAGGTTGGTTAAGGTAAAGCTTTTTCCCGTTGTAGAGGAATTCACAGCCATTAAACTCCAGGCGATGCTCCTGCCTTTCAAAAGCTTCTCTCCCTGCTTTTACCCACTCAGGAACCTCTTTTTGCTGAGCATATCCGCAGGCAGTTATCAGGCATAGTAAAACCGGGTATAATAGTAGGTGCAGTTTCTTCATTGGGTATAACATCTTCTCTTATGTACACTTGTTCTATCTCTCCTTCACTTTCTCTGAAGGAGAGAATAGCCAGGCTACTCCTTTTTATTAGAAACGCTAACAGCAAAGCCTGTTAACTCTCCTTCCTCTAATCTGTCGTCATAGTCAAGCCTGTACTTACCTTCTGATACTTTAAAAGCTTTGATATAAAATTCTACATGCCTATCAAATAAAAGTTTTGAATGTAATCAACTGAATTGTAATTATTCCCCAGGATTTTTTCAGAGGTTTCAATGCTATCCAATACGACATGCTGTTCATTGTAAAAAAGCTGACACCCTCTTATTTCAAAGCGGTGATCCTGGGCACGGTATAGTTCCATAGCGTCCGCTTTTTCGGTTTTCTGTTGTCCTTTTGCGCCTTCGCCACAGCCCGCCAGATTAAAAGCTACAAATAAAAAAGCAAATGAACTAATAAGAAATATACTTTTCGCCATTATCGGGTACAACTGAATGAATAGCGAAATGATTGGATAGTACCTATATCACCGTCACTGTTTTCATAATAATAAAAACTTACAAATGTGAGTCCATCACAGTTCTTATTTATACCGCAGGCACTTTCAGTATAAGAGATTCCGGGAGAATTTGACATACCCAACGCCCCACCAAGTATATACTTCCCATTTGCTTCTAATTCTCTGTTTAAGTCCTCTATTTTGGTATTGGCATCTACCAAAACACCATCAAAAAGGATATAACCCTCGAGGGCAGGCCGTAAAGACATAATGGAATCATAGCTGTCGCTCAGGTCATACCTAACGCCTTCTTTGTGGCTCATCAAGATGTTTAACCTTCCAATGCAAGCTCTAAATTCGCCGCCCTTTGGTGTGCAATCTTTTAAGAAAAACTCAAGAGGTTTATCCATAAAAAATTTACGCATACTGTTTGCGTTTTCATAGTTGCTCCCAAATATCCTTTCAAATGTTTCAACACTATCCAAT
>CAMPJM010000632.1 GCA_946886805.1 uncultured Flammeovirgaceae bacterium
CTACTGCTGAATCATTTTGCTCCTTTTCTTATTACCGCTTTGTACGTTATACTTGGGTCTTGAATTCTTTAATTTTTAATCTTTAATTTTGAGTCTAAAAACCCCTAATTTTGATTTTTAACAATTATAACTTATTGATTATCACGATTAAAAACTCCCGATTTTATATAAAAACCACTTTTTGGAGTGGGACTCAATCTTTAATCTTTAATCTGTAATCTTCAGTCTTTAATCTTTATACTTTCACACTCTCCATATCTATCAATCCTTTTACCTCTGGCTTACAGCTACCGCAGCCTGTTCCTGCGCCTGTGAGATCACAAAGTTCCTTTAGGGTATGACATCCGCTTTTGATAGCCTCTAAAATATTTCCTTCACCTACATTATTACAGGAGCATACTAATTTTCCTATTACAGGTTTGGGTGCTCCTCCAGAACGCAACAACTGCAGGCGCTTTTCACCCAGTTCAGTTTTGGTCTCGATTAGCGACTTAAATTCTGCAAATTCGTTTTTATCCCCAAGCAGAATAGCTCCAACCAATTTATCCTGATATACGATGCATTTTTTGTAATACCTTTTCGCCCGGTCAATGAAAATAATTTCCTCATAATCCGGATTACCTTCAGGAATATGTAATTCCCCGATCGAACATAAATCCAGGTCAGGGAATTTCAAAATATTCATTAGTACGGAGCCTTCATAGAAACTTGCCAGATCCCCATTTAAGTAATGAGCGACAATGTCTGCTTGCTGTTCTGCGGAAGAGGTAATACCATAAAGCCTATTTTCAAATTCAGCGATTTCTCCCATTGCAAAAATGCTGCTATCACTTGTTTCAAGATATTGGTTCACAATTACACCCCTGTGGCATGCCAGTCCTGCTTCCTTAGCCTGCTGAATATTTGGCCTTGTACCTATTGCGTAGATAGCGGCATCACATTCTATTTTTGTACCGCTTTTGAGAATAACCTTAAACCCGCCATCTTTTAAAGGAATTAATGTCTGCACCTGATTATTGAGGTGGACATTGATCCCCAGTTGTTCTATATGTTCTTTTAATAATTCCGCTGCGGTGCCGTCGAGTTGTCTTTCCATCAGCCTAGATGAAAGTTGGATAAGACTCACCTGCACATTTATCATTTTTAATGAGGAGGCCATTTCTAAACCTAATAATCCTCCTCCTACTATTAAGACCTTACTTTTTTCACCCAAATATCTTTTTAATTCTTCAGCATCGCTCCTGGACCGCATGGTAAAAATACCAGGGAGCTGAATGGGTACTTCTTTGGGGACAAAAGGGCTACTGCCGGTGGCCAGAATTAATTTGTCATAAAAATGCTGCTCCCCTTTCTCGTCGATTACATATTTTCGGTCCTTATTTATGATTTCGATGCCATTGCTGAGGTGAAGGTGGATATTCCACATCTCTAAATCCTCTGGTTGTAGCTTGTTCAATTTATCCCATCCAAGATGACCGCTCACATACTCAGGAAGCAGCACCCTGTTGTAAAAAGGATAAGGTTCTTTAGAGAATACGTGCAATTCATCGTCTACATTCAATTCCCTATATGAAGCAATAAAACGATATGCTGCTGCCCCTGCTCCTACAATTACTATTTTTTCTAAAGGTTTTTTATACCTGCTTATTTGTACCTTAGAGAATTTAAAATCTGGTTCTTTTGAAATTTTATCTACAAGATTATTGGTTAGATTGTTGGCTCTTGCAAATCCATTGTTGAATATTTTTCCCCAGTGCATAGGAACAAATACGACTCCTTGTTTAATGGTAGAAGTCACTTTGGCTTTTAATTGGAGCTTTCCCCTTTCATTGAGTATCTCCACCACATCACCCTCCTCTATTTTTCTCAGGGCGGCATCAACAGGATTTATCTCTACAAAAGCCTTTTCAATATGTTTTTTCAGTTTCTTAACCTTTCCGGTTTTGGTCATAGTGTGCCACTGATCCCTGATTCTACCAGTGGTCAGGATTAAGGGGAAATTTCTATCGGGCTTTTCTGACAGCATTTCATGATCTATTCCATGAATCTTTGCTTTTTCGTTTTCCCTGTAAAATTTAAAATCGGTGAACAACCTTGGCGTTCCAAAAGGATCGTCATCTGTGACCGGCCATTGCATAGTGCCATTGGCTTTTAATTTATCATAAGACAGGCCACTGATATCGATTTTTGTTCCTTTCGTAAGCCGACAATGTTCATCGAAAACTTCAGCAGCATTTTTAAAATTAAACCCCTCAAAGCCCATCTTTTTGGCAAAGCGCAAAAGAATTTCCAAATCGGGCAATGCCTCGCCGGGTGCGTCAATTCCTTTGTTCAAATAGCTAATTCTTCTTTCAGAATTGGTCATTGTTCCTTCCTTCTCCAACCAACCTGCGGCAGGCAATACGAGATCAGCATATTTAACCGTGTCCGATAGATTTGATATTTCCTGAACTACTACAAAGTTTGCTCTTTTAAGCGCTTTTTCCACCCGGTTTGCATTCGGAAGGCTCACCAACGGATTGGTACATATAATCCATATCGCTTTCATACGGCCATCTTCCAGTGCTTCGAACATTTCAGTGGCAGTAAGGCCAGGCTTTGACGGTACATCTGCTACTTTCCAAAAATCCGCTACTTCTTTTCTGTGTTGAGGATCATTTAAGTTTCTGTGGGAAGAAAGCAGATTAGCCATCCCTCCCACTTCCCTGCCCCCCATAGCATTCGGTTGACCGGTTAAGCTAAAGGGCCCGGCGCCAGGCTTGCCTATTTGTCCCGTAATCAAGGAAAGATTTAGCAAAGCCAAGTTTTTATTGACGCCTACAGCGCTTTGGTTAAGCCCCATTGCCCACATAGAAATAAAAGCTTTGGCACTACCAATATAAGAAGCGGCCAACCGAATTTCTTCGATCGTAACATCGCAAATCAAAGCCGCTTCTTCCATAGAAACCGCAAAAGAGGCCTCTTTTAAAGCTTCAAAGCCTTCGGTATGCCTGCTGATAAACTCATAATCAACCAGCCTCTGCTCAATCAAGGTACGTGCAATGGCATTGTAAAGCACCACATCTGTACCGGGATTTAGCTGGAGGTGCAAATCCGCCAAAGCACATGTTTGTGTTGCTCTCGGATCAGCCACGATGATCTTTACATGCGGATTTTTTTCCTTATGGGCTTCAATTCTCCTGAAAAGAATAGGATGGCACCATGCGGGATTAGCACCCGCAATAAAAATGCAATCTGATAACTCAATATCCTCATAGCTAATTGGAACGCTATCTTCACCCAATGCCATTTTGTAAGCCGCTACGGCAGAACTCATGCACAGTCTGGAGTTTGTATCGATGTTATTGGTCTGCAAATAGCCTTTTGTCAGCTTATTGG
>CAMPJM010000633.1 GCA_946886805.1 uncultured Flammeovirgaceae bacterium
CTATATATTCTGATACTGGTTTTTGTGCTGAGTTTTTCCTCCTGTCAGGATTTTCTTGAAAAGGAGCCACAAATCTCTACAAGCGCAAATTTTCTTAACGATCCTGACAACGCAATACTCTCCGTAAATGCTATTTATGACTACGTGGGGATGTCCGAAGGCTCTTCACCTGATTATGTGTGGATGACGCACAACTGGGAGTTTATGTTCGGTGATATGTGTTCTGATGATTCTGAAAAAGGTAGTGAGCCTGGAGATATGAGCGTACTTCGTTTGATGGAAAATTGGAGTTTAAACTCTGGTGAAGACATTGTTACAGCTTTTTGGCTGAAGGGTTATGTGGGCATCGCTCGCGCAAATTATGTATTGGACAACTTACCTGAAGCGACTATAGATGAAAACTTGAAAAATCGTCTTTTGGGAGAAGCATACTTTTTGAGAGGCTGGTATTACTGGTATTTGCTGAGATTTTTTGGTGGCACCCCTATTTTTACAACCTCTGTGAAACCTTCTGAATTTGGTAACCAGCCAAAAGCAACCATCCATGAAATGTTTGTGCAGATCCATAGTGATTTTCAGGAAGGAATCAATAGGTTGCCGTTAAAAAGTGAGTATGCTTCTGCAGAAACCGGAAGAGTAACAAAAGGAACGGCACAGGCATTTTCTGCGAGAGTAATGTCTTACCAAATAGGCGTTGACCCTGAAAATGATAAAACCTGGCAAGATGTGTATGATATGACCAAAGCGATTATTGAATCGGGCCAATACTCACTGACGTCAAATTTTGCTACTATGTATGAGAGCGAAGGAGAAAACCATAGCGGCTCTATTTGGGAACTGCAAATGCTTGATGGTCCAACAGAAGATAATGCTGAAAAAGTAGGAGAAAACTTTACTACTTTTCAAATGAAAAGAAAGGATCTTGGATGGGGCTTTAACAATCCTACGTCTAATCTCTTCGAAGCTTTTGACTTTGACAACACCAACGACCCCCGGCTTACCTGTACAGTATATGGCCCTACCTTCAATGACGGGATTTTATACGGTAATAAGCTCGAGTACGACCGTACCCAAATGGGCACAAATTATCTTAACAGAAAGGCAACTTTGCCTGAAGTTCCTAAGCTTGGAAAATCTAGTGATTTTAATATAAGAATGATGCGATATGCTGATGTGCTATTGATGAACGCCGAAGCCGCTTATCATATAGGTAGCGCAGATGCACTTATTAATCTTAACCTAGTAAGACAGCGCGCCAGGAATAGTACCTATTGCAGAGGTTTTATAGAAGGTAAAGGGGATGAATATACTTCTCCAGGAACCGTGAATTTGCCTGATATTTCTGCATCTGGGCCAGCGCTCTTGGAAGCCATTTGGAAAGAAAGAAGGCTTGAGTTTGCTATGGAAGGTTTGAGAAGTTGGGACCTTATCCGTCAGGGAAGATACATAGAGGTTGTGAATCAGGTAAAAAACATTGATAGAATACCAGAGAACAATCCTACAGACCCCGATGAAGAACGTTTTCCTGATTTTAAGGAGAACGCCCTTTCCCATTCATTAGATGGTGCTAATGGCAACAAGATTCCAGTACTGCCTATCCCGCTTACTGAAACGCAAGCCTGGGGAATCGAGCAAAATAAAAATTACTAATCATTAAAAACTGAAAAAATGAAAAAATCAAAAATATATTCAGCTTTTACCTCGGTTCTACTTTTGGCGGTGTTATTTGTCGGTTGTAAAGAGGAAGAGTTTTCCCCTTACGATATTGTATTTCCTATGCCAATAATAGAATCGATTTCGCCGGAAAATTCTTACATAGGAGAATATATCACAATAAGCGGCAGTAATTTGAAGGATGTCACTACTGTTAGGATTAATGGGATCGTCTCAAACATTAATGCTGAAACGCAAACAGATGATATGATAGAAGTGGAAGTTCCCCGTTCGGCTACCGCAGGGTCAATTGTTGTCGAAAATAAATATAGAAGGGTGGCGACTTCCGAAGCGATGTTTACGCCAAAATATTATGACGTAACGGATGTCGTATGGCCATCCAAGATAGAGCGTAAAGGGAATTTTAGGATCCAGGCATCTAATGCTGACATGATTTCTAAGGTGACGGTAAATAATCTGGAAGCCACAATTATGCCCAATGCTACAGAAGGCGCTATTTCAATAAGTGTCGCTGGCTTGGATCTGTCCGACGTAAACGAGGCAGTTATAAGAGTGACCACGAGATCTGGAAATACAGTGCCAGCATCCCCGGCTATTCCCGTAGAAGATTTGTCCCTTACTTACACTCCGGCAAAAACCATTATGCTTTTTGATTTTGAGACGGCTCCTGCCGTAGTGCCTGGTGATGCTACTCTTCCTTACACTGCTGATCTGAATTTGAATGACCTAAAGCCAGCTTTTGGTAGCTACTATTCGGTAATATCAGCGAAAGGAAATGGTTGGGACGGCAGTTATATGACCCTCAAAAACGACAATGACGGAAATGGTTTTGACATGAGTAGTTATGAAAAACCTTATTTGACCTTCTTGGTGAATACCAATGGCAAGCAGGGATATGTCCAGCCTGTACTCACCATAGCTGGAAGTCGTGCAGACAAACACTTGACTGGCCAAGAAGGGGAATATACCGACAATTACAGTATCACAACCACCGGATGGGAGTGGCGTTCGTATGATCTTGAAAAACTAGGGTTCGATGTGTCCGGACTTATCGAAGTAGTAGAGATGGGTTTTAGAGGCGGTAATGTCGGAAACAATAATGATCAGGAATTTGAAATTCATGTAGATCAAATTATGATCACAGACGGGCCGCTTAATCCAGTCGTGGCCACTGATTGTGAGGCCTTGTTGCCTTTTACCTCTCAGAATGGAGGGACACTTAAATTGGATGGCGGAACCGGTCTGACCGGATACCACGAAGGAAATCACTATTTTACAGTTAAAAAGGCTGGTGTAGCAAGCTGGGAATATTTAGGTGATTTTGCGGCCGAGAATGTTGCACTCGATGCGACAAAAATCCAAAATGGTGTATTTCTCAACTTTATGGTAAACACAGGAAGTGCCAATGGCTATTTCCAACTTGAAATTGTACAAGGAGACAACAAAGGAGCCAAACACTTTGCGGGAGAGAATGAATATGGTGACAATTACATGTTTGGTCCGACAGATAGTAAGTGGGAATGGCGGTCCGTACAGATTATTCCCGAAGCATTAGAAAATTGGGGAGGAGATCCTGCAAATATTGACCTAAGCGCACCTTTTACTGTTAAAGTTGGGTTCTCGGCGGGCAATGTCGCCGGAAACTTTGAATTAAATGTTGATTATTTTGTTTTCACTACTGCTCCGTTAGACCCGACCTTAAAT
>CAMPJM010000634.1 GCA_946886805.1 uncultured Flammeovirgaceae bacterium
TATCGGATTTTTTTCATGTAATTCATAAGGCCCTTTTATGGATTTAGCCCTTGCTACGCGTACATCATAGTCACAACCTCCACCACAACACGCTCCTTCTGAATAGAATAAATAATAAAAGCCATCCTTTTTCATAAGATATTGCCCTTCAATTCCTCTGAGGTTAACATCCTTTAGCATAAAAAAAGGCTCTCCTTCAAGTTTTAGACCATCAGCAGACAACTTACTGCCTAAAAGTTCAATAGGCCGCGGATCTAATCCGTAAGCTTTCCAGCTTATGTATAGCTGCCCGTTGTCATTGATTACAAACGGATCTATGGCTTCTTTGTCGTGTTCGATAAGCATCCCGTGATCGGTGAAACCTTCTTCGGGATTTTTCGAGGTTGCCACCCCAATTACAGAAACACCGTCACTCTTTCTTCTGGCAACATAGTAGACATAGTAGGTATTGTTATGATAATAAAGTTCAGGCGCCCAGAATGATGAAGATGTCCACTCCGGCTTTTCCTGGAACACATAGCCTGTCTGCTTCCAGTTGATCATATCATTGGACTTGAAAATGGGAAAGTAAGGTGCCCATTCTGAAGAAGTTCCCACAGCATAATACAGATCGCCAACCCTGATTATCGAAGGGTCTGCAAAATCACCGGGAATAACTGGGTTTTGGTAAGTGGCAACAGTCGTAACTTGTTTGTTTTCAGCAGCTACTTCTGTACCAGAAGACTTTTTTTCAGCGCAGGAAAAAAGTAATATCCCCACGGACAGCACCAGCGATGCAATAGCTTTATTCATAGTTCCTTTTTGTACCGAGTAAAATTGACAGTTACAATAATAGTTTTATTTCAACGCTTTGGCAATTGCTTTCTCTGCAAGCCCTCGCATTACTTCATAACCTGCTTTATTGGGATGCACCCCATCTTCCGAATATCTTGATTTCAGCCCTTTTCGTTCGTCCACCATTTCCGAATAATAATCAATATAGATGAAGTCGTTTTTATTTGCGTAGTCTTTTATCCAAGTATTTAGCTCAGCGATCTTTCCGGCAGGTTCAATTTCTTTTCTCCAGGGGAAATTGTAAGCAGGCAGCACGGACGAGAGAACTACCTTAATGCCGTTTGCTTGTGCCAGATCTGCCATGGAGGCAATATTATCTTCAATCATTTCAAGGCTGGAATATCCAGTGTTCCCGGCAATGTCATTTGTACCAGCCAATATTACCACCACCCGAGGTTTCAGGTCAATTACATCTGGCCTGAAACGAATGAGCATCTGCGGAGTGGTTTGACCGCCAATGCCCCTGTTGATATAACCTTCCTTTTCAAAAAAACCCGGATCAGCTACTTTCCATCCTTCAGTGATTGAATTACCCATAAAAACCACCCGTTTTTCGCCAGGCTGGGGAAGGCCAAGTTTTTCATTTTCAGCCCTGTATTTGGCAAGGTATGGCCAATCTTGTTTCTTCCAGGCCTCCGGATCTTTTTGATCCTGCGCCGAGGCAATATAACACGACAAAAAAAGTACCATCAGAACAGCCGATTTTAAATTTATCATATTCCTTTTTATTTCACAGTTTTAATTCAGACCAAATTCTTTATTGGGTTGGCTGCCCATCACGAGCTCCAATGTTCCCCCTTCTGCAATATCTTTGTAATCTATAAAACTTTTTGCATATGCTTCCCCATTAAGCCTCGCACTTTGAATATAAATGTTATCGGGGGCATTGTTATGTGCAATAACAGTAAATTCCTTACCGCTGGCATACTCCGGATCTAGCTTAAATGATATCTTATCAAAGACAGGGCTGGTGATATCAAACCTGTTATCACCCGGACAAACCTGATAAATTCCGGAAGCGGCAAGTACATACCAAGCTGACATTTGGCCAACGTCTTCATTGCCCACAAGCCCTTCTACGGAATTATTGTAGGCCCTTTTACATATTTCCCTCGTCCATTTCTGGGTAAGCCATGGCGTGCCTACATAGTTGAACAGGAACGGCACATGATGCACGGGTTCGTTGGCATGGTTGTAATAATCGTTCCACAGCATGCTTTCCGGAACCTTTTCGAAGAAATTTGTGAGGTCTTTTACTACTTTTTCCTGGCCGCCCATAAGTTCTACCATTCCCGGGATATCATGGGGAACAAACCAGCCTTGCTGATAGGCATTACTTTCTATGCTGCCATACCATTCGACGAGCCGCCCTTCTTCGGGCCACGGCTGCCAGGCGCCAGTAGCGGTTTTTGGCCTGAACCAGCCCACTGAGTCGTCAAATATATTGCGATAGCTTTGCGCCCTTTTGCCGTAGACTTCAGCGATACTGTCTTTGCCTAGTTTTTCGGCCAGCATAGCGGTACACCATTCGGTATAGGCAAATTCCAGGGTATTGGAAATTCCAAAAGGCTCAACCGTGTAGCCCCTTTCACCATTTCCGAATTTCTCGCCAGTATTTACGATATATTCAAAAGCTTTATCTACATCAAAATTTCTAATGTTCTTGCTATATGCGTCCGCTATTACTGATACCCCGGGGTTTCCGATCATACAGCCGCTGTATGCATTCAGCAGTTCCCAACGCTCCAGGTAGTTTCGGTCTGTTTCATCGGCCAACGTTACCAAAGAGTTTACCATGTCATTAACCAAAGAGGGGTTAATTATTGTTTGTAGTGGAAACTGACTTCTAAACACATCCCACCCACTAAATATGGTGCGCTTTTTAAACGAATCAGGATTGTGCACCTTCCCATCCCCACCCCAATAGTTTCCATCCACATCAGTAAATTCTCTTGGATCAATCATTGTATGGTACAATGCGGTGTAGAATACAGTCTTTTCATCTTCTGTACCACCGGCTATCCTTATTTTGCCCAAAGCTTTATTCCAGGCATCGAACGCCTCCTGCTTCACCCGTTCAAAATCCCAATGCGGAATTTCAGACTCCAGGTTATTCTGAGCTCCTTCCATACTTACAAAAGATATACCCGACTTCAAAAGCACCGGTTCTTCTGCTTTGGTGCTAAATGTGCCATAAAACCCGAGATGTTTGCTTTCCATTTCATTTTTTCCTTCCAATACCTCAGCAGCAGCTACCCTTTCCTGGTATTTTTCACTTTCAATTTCTTCTCTTTTCCTGCTCCAGCTATCCGGGATATCTGCACTCCAAATGCCATGATTTTCCATAGGCTTGCTGAATTGCGCATAGAAATAGACCGTGTAGTTGGCGTTACCTTCTCCATTTCCCCATCCGCCACCTTCGGGTGTACATTTCATCCAGCCCCTGATGGTGCTATCATTTACCACCTTTACATATTGCCGTACAGAAGTACCTCCTACTCTTCTTGCAAGGTCGATCTGGATTCGCGACACTTCATT
>CAMPJM010000635.1 GCA_946886805.1 uncultured Flammeovirgaceae bacterium
TGAACGAAGACGGAAAACCCGTCGGTGTTCCCATTAAGGCGAGTGATTTTTACAACAAGCCTACCATTAAATTTTTAGAGAAAAGGTTTAAGGAAAATGTGGTGAAGCGGATGCCCTACAAAGCCCGTCTTAAGAATGCTGTTGATATGGCCTTGATGAAAAAAAACATCACGTTTCAGGACTTGGTAAAATCAATGGAAAAGCAGGGCATTCATATGGCTTTGCGTCAAAATGAAACGGGATTGATTTATGGTGTCACCTACGTTGACCACATTACAAAATGTGTGTTCAACGGCAGTGCTTTGGGAAAGCGGTACAGTGCCAAAGCTGTTCAGGAACGTTGCCAACATGGTGTTTCGATTGAACAAAAACCAAGTTTGCAATTGGCGGAAAAACAGCAAATTCTGCAACAAAATAATGCCCAGGCAGAGACCGGTTCGAGGCCACCCCAGGTCTTGCAGTTTACAGAACAAACTAATCAAGTACCGGATATAGGAAAGGCATTAGATGCACTCATGCAACCGGAGTATACCAATGAGTATTTGCCGTACCACTTGAAAAAGAAGGAAAAAAGAAAAAAAAGAAAAGGTATTTCCAATAACCAATAGGATTTGAACAATGGCTATACAGACCGGAGAAAACGAGCAGGCGTTGAGGAAAATTTTGGACATGACCAGGTTGATCGGCATTGTGATCCTGGTGCTGCACTTTTATTATTATTGTTATGCAGCGTTCCATGAATGGGGGTTGACCCTAGACCTGACCGACCAGCTGATGGGCAATGTCAAGGAGACAGGCTTGTTCAGCGATTTCCATAAATCAAAGCTGATTGCTTTGAGTTTCCTGTTCATTTCTTTGATGGGGGCAAAGGGCAGGAAAGATGAAAAATTGAATTACAGAACAGCCTTTGCCTACATCATTACAGGCTTGCTGATCTATTTTTTCAGCTACCTTTCCTTGCTGGTGAAAATAAAGATACCCCAAGTGGCTTTGCTCTATATGGGACTGGCCTCTACCGGTTTTTTAATGGTGATTAGTGGGGGTACTTTACTTTCAAGAATAATAAAAAACAAATTCAATAACAAGGATATTTTCAACAAGGAAAATGAGACCTTCCCACAGGAAGAAAGGCTCCTTGAAAATGAATATTCTATCAACCTACCTGCACAATATCAACTGAAAAACAAGACAAGAAAAAGCTGGATCAACATTATCAACCCTTTCCGTGCACTGCTCGTGCTGGGCTCTCCCGGTTCTGGTAAATCTTACTTCGTCATCCGGCATGTGATCACCCAGCACATCAAGAAAGGGTTTAGCATGTTCGTATATGATTTTAAATTCGATGACCTTTCAAAAATCGTTTACAACACCTGGTTAAAGTATAAGGGCAGGTATGCTGTACCACCCGAATTTTTTGTCATTAATTGTGATGACCTTACCCGCAGTCATCGGTGCAATCCACTTGACCATGAAACCATGTCTGATATTACTGACGCGGCCGAATCTGCCCGGACAATCTTGATGGGCCTGAACCGGGAATGGATCAAGCGACAGGGGGATTTCTTTGTGGAATCCCCCATTAATTTTTTGACAGCTATAATATGGTATTTGAGAAAATATCAAGATGGTCAATTTTGCACCCTTCCCCATGTTATTGAATTAATGCAAGTAGATTATGATAACCTGTTTACCGCATTGCGGACAGAGAAGGAAATAGAGGTACTGATCAACCCATTTGTCAATGCTTATCTGAACGATGTTATGGAGCAATTGGAAGGCCAAATTGCAGCAGCCAAAGTGGCTATGGCAAGGCTCTCTTCACCCCAGTTGTACTATGTGCTATCAGGGAATGATTTTAAGCTGGATATCAATAATCCTGATAGTCCAAAGATTGTATGCATGGGTAATAATCCGCAAAAGATCCAGATCTATGGCGCTGTTTTATCGCTCTATGTTACCCGGTTGATCAAGCTGGTCAACAAAAAAGGAAACCTGAAAAGCAGCTTGGTGTTCGATGAGTTCCCTACGATCTATCTGAACAATATGGACAGCCTGATCGCTACGGCCAGGAGCAATAAAGTAGCTACTTGTCTTGGCGTTCAGGACTTCAGCCAGCTACGGAAAAATTATGGCAAAGAGCAGGCAGATGTGATCATGAACATCACCGGGAACATTGTTAGCGGACAGGTAACCGGTGACACGGCCAAGATGCTTTCCGAACGTTTTGGAAAGATCATGCAGGACAGGGAAAGCCTTTCCATTAACAGCTCGGACACTTCTATCAGTCGCTCCAAACAATTGGAAGCGGCCATACCACCATCTAAAATTTCAGCCCTTAGCTCCGGTGAGTTTGTGGGCATGGTAGCTGATGATCCTGACTGTAAAATTGAACTAAAAGCGTTCCATTGTGAAATATTGAACGATCATGAAGTTTTGAAAAAAGAACAGGAAAACTATAAAGATATTCCGGTCATTCGCAAACTGGACAATGGAATGGTGCAGCGGAATTACATACAAGTTAAGCAGGATGTACAGGATATTATTCAGGCAGAAATGGAGCGGGTGCTGAATGATCCGGGTTTGGGGCATTTGGTGGTGAAGAAGTGATACCAGCGAAAAACATATCAATCAATTATAGTTGAGAACCCCTAAGGTGAAGTTGTCACGGATTAAAACCGACTGGCAGTCGAAGAAGCTTTTTTGTGGCACAATAAGGGTTTTTGAGTAAGTATAGGGATGGTGCACACCGGAGGTGGATAACTAAAGTTTTTTTTTACTCAAAAAGCAGCAAAAATTTGGTTACTTTGTAGCTTAAGATTAGATTTCATACGAGAAGATGATATTAGACGACAAGGAAATTACGAAATACACGTTTTCTGGTCACGACTCCTTTCAATGCCGACAACTTTGGCTAAAAAAGGGATATGACTATGTAGAAGAAGGGAAGAGTTTTAATGAAGAGGATGCAGTTGTTCAGCTTGGGGTTGGCAAAAACATGGTTTCATCCATTCGTTTTTGGTTAAAAGCCTTTAATATTATTGACAATAAAGATATTCCAACTGAATTTGGGAAACGATTATTTGATGACGAGTATGGCTATGATCCGTTCTTAGAAGATGAAGCGAGTCTTTGGCTTTTACATTACCAACTTGTAAAAAATAGCTACGCATCAATATACAGTATCATCTTTAATGAGTTCAGAAAGGAAAAGCTATTCTTTAATAAAGAAACCTTTGTGAACTATGTGAAAAGAATTGGGGAGAGCAATCCCGATTTGAATTTTAATGAAAATACAGTTGGTAAAGATTTTATTGTTTTTACTAATCTTTATAAAAGCGACCCTGAAAGTAAGGATGTTGAG
>CAMPJM010000636.1 GCA_946886805.1 uncultured Flammeovirgaceae bacterium
CCACTATCACTTTAGCAGGATATTTCCTTGGTTTTCCGAACGGTGCCATTGCCTCTATTATTGGATTAACCCTGGCAGGGCTTACTGGGTACGGCTTGAGCAGCTTGTTTGGCGACAGAGTTTTTGCTTTTCTATTAAAAAAGGAAGAGGCACGCCAGGAGGCGAAAGCCACCTTTAGGCAATACAGTGTCATTATGATTTTACTGTCACGTGCTACACCCATCTTAGCAGAAGTTACAGCTTGCCTGGCCGGCATGACCAATATGAAGTTTTCAAAATTTATACTCGCCTGGTGGGCCAGCAGCATTCCTTATGCACTGGTTATTTCTTATGCAGGCTCCATCAGTTCTCTTGAAAATCCCATGCCAGCTATTTATGCAGCAATAGGTATTTCAGCAACACTTTGGACTGGATGGTATTTATTCAACGCAAAGCGCAAAAGGACAAATAATAGTCAAAAATCTTTAATGCAATCAAAATGAAAAAAATAATCCCAATCATAGTTATGATTCTGTTTTCAACTATCGTAGTTGCACAAGATAAAAAAATAGTATTTGTATTGAGTGCCGCAGATACATTAGCGCTAAACAAAGGTAATACACTCCGTCAAACAGGTGTTTTTCTCAATGAGTTTTATTTAGCATACAAAGCTGTTTCGGAAGCTGGTTATGCCGTGGATTTTGCAACGCCCAGTGGAATAGTTGCAACCATTGATAATGAAAGCTTTGATGAAAAGTACTGGAAAGATTTTTTGACGCTAAGAGAGGAAGCAGTATCATTTGTGAAAACCGATAGTGCTTTCAATAGTCCAATCACACTTGAAAAAGCTCTTGAAGACAAGCATGACTATATAGGTTTGGTGATCCCAGGCGGACAGGGCTTAATGGTGGATTTAATAGATGATCAAAACATTCCGGTTTTACTGAAATATTTTGCAAAAGCGCAGAAACCAACCGGGCTTATATGTCACGCACCAAGCCTTATTTTAACGATCCCAAAAAAGGAAAATCCATATATTGGTTTTGAGGCTACTTCAGTATCCCCTTTAGAAGAATTTGTTATTGAAAAGTTTATCATGAAGGGAAAGCCTGAAAACAGGAAAATTGCAAAGCAACTCAGAAAATCAGGACTTGACTATAAACAGGGACTACCAAAAGCGAACTATGCCGTTAGGGACAGAAATTTGGTAACAAGCCAAAACCCATTTTCAAGCAGTGCATTCAACAAGCTTTATTTGGAAGCATTGGCTGATTATTTAAAACCGGGGAAATGATAATTAAGACCATATTTTTAGCCTTCAGCATTGTCTTGCTGCATGCGCAACAATAAAAAACATAATGGGTATGCCGCCTCAGCCTAATCAAAACTCCCTCCCAACGTAAATTCGCATTATCCTTAAAACTTTAATAACATTTATAATTCTTCAAGGTTAAGATCATCAGTTGTTTAAACATCTAGTTTATAACCTTAAAAAAATTTTGGCGGGCTATGTGCCTATCGCAGATGCGTTGACGATTGCACCAATTTTCAATTGAAATATTTGGCCCCGGTGTAGCTATGGCGCTGATAAAAGACTCTACAAAAAACTTCACTTAAAGAGGATATGCTACATATCCTAAAACTCCAGCTAATCGGAACCTTGTTTCCAAGTTTCGGAGCCTGATTACTGCACCACGCTTATGTCCAAGACGGGCATATCTTCAAGTATCTCTATTAAACACCATCTAAATTCTAATTCTTACTTAACACACTATGAAAATAAAGTTTTGTTCAATCCCGACCATCAAATGGTTGATGTTTTTCTGTGCCACAATAATGGTATTGCCTACCGCAAATGCGCAAACCGACCAGCTCCCAAAGTTAAAACTCCATGTATTCTCAGAAGGATATACGGCACCTTTGGGGATCGAAAATGCTGGTGACAACCGTATGTTTATCGTAGAAAGAGGCGGTAAAATATGGATTTCCAATCTGAGAGGAAAGAAAAAACCAGTTCCTTTTTTGGATATTTCTGATAGGATTACAACCGAAGGATCTGAACAAGGCCTGCTCGGACTAGCGTTTGACCCTGATTTTTCAACCAATGGCTATTTTTACCTCAATTACACCAACCCCGAGGGCAATACGCATATTTCACGTTTCTCTACCAGCAATAGCAATCGCGATAGCGCAGATGCAAATAGCGAAGTAGTATTGTTGACGGTTGAGCAGCCTTTTGCAAACCATAATGGCGGTCAACTAAAATTTGGCCCTGACAATTATCTATATATCGCATTGGGAGACGGTGGAAGCGGGGGCGATCCCTTCAACAATGGGCAAGACCCGTCCACCTTTTTAGGGAAAATGCTTAGGATAGATGTGAGCTCCACTAGTGACGGAAAAGAGTATGCTATTCCATCTTCCAACCCATTTGTAGGAATGGAGGGCTACCTCGAAGAAATATGGGCAACCGGTCTTCGCAATCCTTTCAGATTTTCTTTTGATCGTTTAAACGGGGATTTATGGATAGCTGATGTGGGTCAAAATGCGTGGGAAGAGATAAATATGCAGGACACTACCAGTGAAGGCGGCGAAAATTATGGATGGGGTTGTTGGGAAGGCACGCACCTTTTTAAAGAAGACTGCGAGCCAAACGCGACTCCACCGACATTTCCAATAGCAGAATATCCACACACTGACGACGGTTGCAGTGGATCCATTATCGGAGGGCATGTGTACCGCGGCAAGCTGTTTCCCAATATGCGTGGCAAGTATTTTTATACAGACTATTGTACAGGTGTCTTCAGGACTGTCTATCAAGACCATGGGGTTTGGGTTAACCGATACCTCGCCACGTTCGATCCTTTCAAATATACTTCCTTTGGTGAAAACAGGTTTGGTGAACTGTTTTTGGCAGATACTCAGGAAGGCAAGATCTATTTGGTGGGTGACGCCTCAGCCAGTTTACCTGATTTCTCTTTAAATGAGGATGCAGAAGCACAGGAACAAGAAATTGATAGACTAACCTTATATCCAAATCCTGGAAAAGGAAAATTTACCACTAAAATTGATGCGCCTAAAGCAGAAGCTTATCAGATAAAGGTACTGGACCAGTTGGGTCAGGTTGTTTTTTCCAAAACCCGAATAGCACAAAAAGGGCTAAACGAATGGGAGTTTTCCTCTGATGAGTTTAAAAAAGGGCTGTGGATCATCCAGATGAAATCTTCGAAAGGCACTATAAGTAAACGGTTTTTAATTGAATAGTAATGGAAACCCTGCCCGTCAAAAGGCAGGGTTTTATCTATTATACACTCCTGGTCGTAGCGTCCCGCTACGACCATATCTAAAAGAGCGTCCCGCTCGATTTGCAAATCA
>CAMPJM010000637.1 GCA_946886805.1 uncultured Flammeovirgaceae bacterium
CATAATATATACTCAAGTTTCGCAGCATTCCGTTTTGCCTTTCATTAGCCACGGGTTGCGCCCAAGGAATGGCTATGCCAAAACCCGTGGCTAATCACATTTGCCGCCAGTTGGCGGGTCAGGCGCAGAAGTTTTAAAGTTTCTGAAATGGAAGACACAAATCCTGCTTTTAACACGGCTGAGAAGGTTTATGCACCTCTCAACTTCATTAAATCAACATGCAAAACTTGAGTACATAAGCTGTTCTCAATTCTTTAGTATCCTGGGTTCTGCTCTAGTTCTGCATCAATATTTCGCTCAATTTCTGCTGCAGGAATGGGCCAAAGATTATATTTTGGCAAAACTTCATCGGCATAATATGGATTTAATTCTTTCACCCTATCATATAACAATCCAAGCCTCATCAGGGTAAGTCTCCGCTTTTCCTCTACCCCCAGTTCCCGCATTCTCTCATCAAGAATATAATCAATATCAACTTCACCTGCGACCACGGGAGTCGCCTGTGCTCTAGACCTTACAATATTAATATCATTGGCCGCGTCAGGTGCTTTTCCCAAATCAAGATAGGCCTCTGCCCTGAGTAAATAAGTTTCTGCCAGCCTAAACATATACTGATCTGTATATGTTGCTCCCGCAGAACTCTTAAGGGTTCCTAATTCTCTATTATCATACAGCCCTTCTGGATGGTTAAACGGAGTGGTCGCCTTAGACTGATAAGCATAAAAATCACGAGTAGTATCTACCCCTTCATACACCATTTCAGTAGAAATTATCTGGCCAAAAAGTGGAGAATCAGGATTGTCTGCAACAAACTCCCTTACGAAATTGTGATTGGCATTCCGGATGTCATTATTAAAATCACTTTCCCAGATTTCGTTGGTAAAATGATACGTTGGAACTGCCCAACCGATTCCACGACCTCCGGTGTACCCACTTCTAGGGTAAAGGAAAGGCGTTTCGCCGTTAATCCTTACATTTCTTATAAATGGTGCATGTTGTCGTTCAAGCATATATGATCCACCTCTCTCGCCAGATACAGTACTACCGCCCAAAACATCTGTCTCAAATTGAATGACCCATAAGGCTTCAGTATTACCGGATGATCGGTTTTGATTATTCATCCTAAACAAATCCCAATATACATCTCCCGGTGTCTCGTTGGATCTGGATCCAAATCGATTCTGCATCAAAGCTGTGGCAGGATCATTGATGACTACCGATGCTGCATCTACCGCGTCTTGTGGGCGGCCTGCCACAATATACACTTCAGAAAGTAAGTGTTGCGCTACAAGATCATTCAGTTTCCCATCCTGTGCTTCTGTAATCTTAGGCAGGTATTCGCTAGCATAAATAAGATCTTCAATGATTTGATTTAAAACTTCGTCTTTTGAAGCCCTCACGAAATCCGTTCGGGGTCCGCTAATCTCCTCCGTCACAAGAGGGACACCGCCCCACATATAAACGAGTGCCCTATACGCAAAAGCTCTAAAAAACCTTGCCTGAGCCAGAAGCTCTACACGCTGCGCTTCAGTGATATCTGCTGAGGGCGTTCTGTTAATAACAATATTTGCCTCTACCACCATGGTATACAGGTTATCCCAATGTGTTGCCACGATATCACTGGTAGGGTCATAAGCCGCAATCATATTCGTGTGTCTATCTGTATCAGGTTGTCCATCATAAACAAGATCAGTGCCGAATATAAAATCAAAAGGCCTTCGTTCGTCTCTGTCAAAGAAAATTCTTCTGGAAAACCAATATAAGTTGTTCACAGTCGCATCAAGACCTTCATAGGTATTATACGCATTGGTATTGCTTAGAAAGTCTAATGGATTTTCATCCAAAAAATCATCTTGGCATGAAGTAGTAACCAGAAAAATAGTCGTGATAATAAATAGTATTTTTTTCATCTCAATCTTTTTTTTTAAAATGATACATTTAATCCTAGAGAATAACTTCTCAAAATAGGCCTACCCCCGGATCCTAAACCGGTACCATTTTCCGGATCCCATCCCCGCCAATTTGTCCAGGTTGCCAAATTTTTTCCGCTTATAAAGATTTGTAAGTTATCCAGATGCAACTTGTCGAGAAAATTATTATTAAAATCGTAGGTAAGACTTACATCTTGCAATCTTATAAAACTGCGGTCCTCATATACTGCTGGAGAAATCTGGGGACTCCTCCCTAAAAATACAGGATCTACTCCGTTAGGATTATTGGGCTGCCATAAATCCCTAGCATTCAAGTAGTTCCAGCGGACATTGTTATCATCTAGTGTAATAGGGTATATATTATTCTGCATATAGCCGTTTTTACCCCCTTGAATAGAATTTATAAACACCCTAAGGCTAAACCCTTTGTAGCTAAACTTATTGAGAATACTAAATCGGTAAGCAGGATCAGAACGACCTCTTATAACCCTATCCTCTGCCGGTGTAATCTGTCCGTCTCCGTTCTGATCTACCACTCTATAACTTCCTGGAAAGAAACCCTCAGGGATTTCCTCATCACCTATCTGATATATCCCATCTGTTTCATAGTCATAAATTGCTTCCAAGGGCTCGCCTATAAACAGATTACTTGCAATTAGATCGTCCTCAACACCATCTTCATCGTTGTCCCTTCCTAATAACTTTAAGACTTTGGTGGCCGTTGTAGAGAAATTAATAGTTGTCTCCCAATTAAAATCATCAGTCCTAATATTTTGACTGGAGATTGCAAATTCAAAACCTCGATTTTCTATTTCGCCAATATTGGTTCGAATGGTTTCAAAACCTGTAATATCCGGAATTGCAACATCAAATAACAGATCATTGGTCTTGTTATAGTAGTATTCGATCGTTCCATTTAATCTTGAATCAAAAAGCCCATAATCTAATCCTAAATTAATCCCGGTTATTCTTTCCCATTTAAGATCGGGATTTGCTAAAGAGGTAAGAGACTGACGAAAAACAGTACTGCCGCCATCTCCGAAAACGTAACCCGCTTCGGTAGTCACACGTGCCAACGAACTATATCTGGATGTCTGGTTACTAGTTGTACCGTAACCAACCCTTAACTTCAGGTTGTCGACCCATTCATTATTAAAAAAACTTTCATTATGTATATTCCATGCAGCTGCCACAGAAGGAAAGTACCCAAACTTATTGTTGGCAGCAAAACCTGAAAAACCATCTCTTCTTAAAGTACCAGTAAATAGGTATCTGTTATCAAAAATATAGTTAACCCGAACCATTTGGTAGTTCAAAGCTTCTCTCCAGGCGTCCGAATTTGTAAATTGGTTAACTCCCTGCTCAAGACTATTATAGCCCAAACCCAAGCGGGCAAAATCTGTTGCCCTGGCACCAGT
>CAMPJM010000638.1 GCA_946886805.1 uncultured Flammeovirgaceae bacterium
AAACAAAGTTTCAGCGTCAGGGAATAGGTAAAATGTTAATTGCTGAAATAAAAACGCATGCTAAAGAAATAGGCATAGAAGAGATATTTGTCCAGGCAGATGAAGAAGACGCCCATGCCATAGAGTTTTACAGGTCAACGGGAGGAACGGCTGAAAAGGTTGTTCATTTTAATTATCCTTTGAACGTCAGATAAAATCGCCTTTATTTTGATTTTATCCGGCTTCTTCAATCCTGGCCTTAGCGTCTCACATATCCTGGTCTTAGTGTCTCGCAAAGATCGATTACTACAGAGCGTCCCGCTCGGTTTATAACAGATCAACGCTTCTTTTCCGTCATTCAATATGTCTTATGCCCGTTCGTCAACAAAGTCAGTTTCAACTAGATTTTTAGTTGGTTTGTTGTCCTCATTTCTGCGAATATTGAATTTTTCTTACACAGCATACAAATTATTTTATATCGATTTTTTACCAATATCGGAAAAAGTAATTTTGGTATTAATAAATTCATATAGACAAAAATTCAATGAAAAATTATCTGTTGTTGTTCGCCTTCCTGTTAATAGGGAAGAGTATTGCCTTTTCACAGGTTTTAGAATTTAATGATATTTCCAAAAGAGATTTTAATGGTGTTTTTGCCATAAAGGATCAAAAGGAGAATTCAATTGGATACTATACCTATTATGAGGTTGAAAAAGAGGGTAAGGGCATGCGTTTGTATGAATTTGCTTTTACTGATAAGAATTTAGGAGATGTTAAAAAATATAGCCTGACTATCCACAAAAACGCTGAAATTAACAGTGTTGTTTTCAATAACAAGTATTTGCTAATTTCTTATGATGACACGAAAAATAAGAAAATTGTTTTCACTACTATAAGTACAGAAGGAGAAAAAATCGGGTATAAGGAATATGAGGTTGCTAAAAGGAGAAATGTAGAAGGTGACTTTTATCCTTCAGAAGGTGATGGGTTCTATTTAGTTAAACCAAATACTGTAAAAGGCAGAACTGGTTATATCTTTCAGAAATATGATAACAGCCTTCAGGAGTTGTGGACACAGGAAGTGATGCCCGAGCCAAAAAGTAAGGTATCGTATTTAAGCGTAGAAGATATTTTGGTGTCAAACAATAGAATAATAATTGCACAAAATACTGGCTTGTCAGCAAAGAAATATAGATTGAACATAGTTGGATATGATGGAGTAAGCGGATCAAAAGTATTTGATTATGAAACCTATGACGGTACTTCTACGCCTGTTTACAATGCAATGAATTTTGAAGAGAATGGAGACCTGCTTTTATCTGGAACTTATGAAAACAAAGACTATATAAATGATATCAATTATGATGGTGTTTACATTCTTAAGCTTTCAAATGAAGGTAAAAAATTAATATTTACAAAAGTATCTTATGATGAAAAGATTCAGGCGATATTAAAAGAGACGAGCAGAAGCAAAGGTTTAGGAAGCAAGGATAAATTATTTCTTGAAGAGGTAATCCATGAAGAAGATTCCTATTATATTATTGGGGAAATGTTTAAGAAAAACTATCAGGCGTCAAACGTAGGTGGCGTTTTTGCACTGGCTCAAGGTATCAGGGATGTTGCAACTGGTAAATACATCGGATGGGCAAATTCAAGTTCCAATGCCCCTCGATATACGTTTGAAGTAATGGATTATATCATAATAAGATTTGATGAGCAAGGAAATTATATTGAAACGAAACCTCTATTAAAGGAGAAGTACAATAAAATAACAGTTGATTATCCCTACAATTTAATGGGGGGCTTACGTCTTGCCAGGACCATGAGAGATTTTGGATGGTTCGACTATGGTTTTGTTACTAAAAATCCTGCCGATGGCAAAAGCATCATTATTTGCTCGGATCAAAGCACAAGAAAACCCGATGTTTATTTTTATGAATTGAATAATCAGTTCAGAAAAACTACAATCAATTTAAAGCAAAGAGCTAAAATACTTTTAGATGATGAGTCAAAAGTTAATTATTTCCGGGTTTTGAAAAATGAGGGAGATAAAGTGGCTGTTGTTTATTACCAGCGAAAAGCTGCTAAAATTAGTATTACTATGGAGACAATTGGAGATACATTGTAGAAATGAAAGTCAGAGCAATTTTAATACTTGTCATTCTCATAAACATTACTTTAACAGGTTTTTCAAAGCCTGTTAAAGTAATGTTTACTTACAATTTAGAAGATATTTCATTAATCTATAACGGTGATGTTTTTAAGGAATGTCCTAAAAAGTTAGCAATAGATTTTGAATTGGGGGGAAGTTTGATAGCCTTTAAATCTGGTTACGAAAGTCAAACGATAAAAATTTCTAAAGATAATATCTTCACCTCCTATAAGGTCATCTTACAACCACTTGAAAATATTTTCACTAATAGTATCGTTCAAGTGGAGCTAAAAAAGGCTTCGTTTATAAATTATGTTACGAATTTTACTCAGGAGGAAGTTACCGAAATAGTCAACTCCAAAATGAACCAATGTAACCTTACCACTTATAGCGAAAACAGTATATTTAAAAATGTGAAAGGCAATTTAAATAAGTTTTCTATTGGAGTAGAGGTGCTGAAATCAGAAAGTAAAAACGGTTCTTATACCTCTCCTTTTTATTTGTTTTCAAACCAAAAGATCAAATGGTACGTTTTAGAAAATGCCACTAATAATCTTTTGTTGGAAGTAACAACGGATGGATTTTACCTCGCATACTTCAAATCGACTAGAGGTGTTGTAGCCTCGGACAGGCTAAAGGAAGTAACTATATTATCGCTTGAAGAAGCAACACAAAAGTTCATAAACTCTCCTGAATTTATTGGTTTAATGATGAGTAAAGATCAATAATTTCAAGAATATTGCTTGTTAAACTTTCCAAAAGTTCCTCTCAGTTATAAGCGCAGAAGGATCAATAGTTTGGATACTTTGGAATCAAAAACTTTTGGAAAGTTAGAGAACAGATAAATTCGTTAAAAAAAATTCCTGCTTAAATTTTCGCCCCAGCGTTTCTTTTTCTGTAACTTTTTATTAAACCCACACACAAGCCAAAAAAAGCTAAAAGCCAGGCAGCAAAAGCTATGTAAATAAAAGACGAAGGTATAAGCTCCAGATAAGGGAGCTCGAGTGCCTGGGCAAGCCGATAGGTGCAAACGGTATACATTCCTAAGGGGAAAACCATGCCCCAATATTGTGGGTGGTAGAAAATGGGTATGTGTTTATAAATATGTCTCCAGATGCCTAAAAAGAAAATTATAGGGATCCACCATGTTCCTGTAGCCCAGAAAAATAAACTAAAGCCTTTCAAAAAAGGAACAAAACCTACCAGTGCCG
>CAMPJM010000639.1 GCA_946886805.1 uncultured Flammeovirgaceae bacterium
AACTTAACCTGCATACCGATTACTTCAGCTCACTTAAAAATGTAAAACCCGAAATTAAAAATTACACAAAAGTAGCTGACATTATTGTCCTGCAAATAAATATTATGAATACCTACAAACATGTCTATTCCAATGTAAATGAAAGCTGGGCATTTAATCCAGAAGAGGTAAGCTACATCAACTGTGTTTTTACCAGGCTGCTGGATGATTGTGCCAGTACAATTTATGAATTGACCATGATTACCACTGCTGGCAAACTTGAAATGAAAGACGGTGAACGGTTGGAACGAATTGATGAGCTGTACATGGACATGCAGGATAAATATACGTTTGCACAAAGTTTTGGCAATGAAGCATTGGTACTGGCTGCTGGCCGTTTCCAAGAGAAAAACGATATTCAAACCAGCCGTACACTCAACGGCATTAAAAATCAATAACAATGAAAAGGATTATTATACTGTTCATCATTTTAAGTGCCGGGATAAATTTAAGATTATCCGCCCAAGCACAGGAGATACAGCAATTACTGTTGAACGTGGAAAAGTTATCTCAATTAAAGAAGATACTCACCAACATGAAAGAAGGCTATCAGATACTCAGTGCTGGCTATAATACCATCGAGGATTTATCAGAGGGCAATTTTTCCTTGCATAAAACCTTCCTTGACGGATTGATGCAAGTAAACCCTGAAGTCCGGGATTATAAAAAGGTAGCAGACATTATCAACTACCAACTGATCCTGGTCGAAGAGTATAAAAACGCTTATGGCCGCTTTAAACTGGACGGCAACTTTAACCAGCAGGAGCTTGATTATCTGGCCCGGATATACGGCAATCTTTTTAAGCAAAGCCTGAACAACCTTGATGGCCTGACAACCATTATCACAGCAAACAAGCTACGGATGTCAGATGATGAACGGTTGCAGGCAATAGACAACATATACTATGATATGCAGGACAAGCTTTTATTTCTGCGGCATTTCAATAACAATACGACTATACTGGCAGTGCAAAGGGCCAGGGAAAGAAACGATGTAACCACGATCAAAGAAATCTATGGTTTGACCTATTAAACAAATAGCTTATGGCAAAGTGGAAAAGAGTTGCTTTTATGGCAGCAGTGGGAATGATATTGCCCCAGTTTAGTCAGGCACAAGGCCTGGCAGATGACATGCACAGCCTTCAGGGCGTGTTGGACCAGCTTTACGATGAGATGATGCCCCTGTGCAATAACCTCATTGGACTCGGGCAAGGGATAGCAGGCTTTGCCGCTATCTGGTATATTGCTTCAAGGGTATGGCGTCACATAGCCAATGCAGAGCCGATTGATTTTTACCCCTTGTTCAGACCGTTCGTTATTGGTTTTGCAATAATGATCTTTCCTTTGGTGATGGCCATGATCAATGGGGTGATGGAACCCACGGTCACGGCAACTTCTGAAATGGTCAAGGGTTCAGATAAAGCCATTGCTTTCCTATTGAAACAGAAAGAAGCAGCCATTAAGGAAAGCGACGCCTGGCAAATGTATGTTGGTGAATCAGGCAACGGCAACAGAGACAAATGGTACAAATACACGCATGATAATGCTTCCACAAGTGGGGAAGGGATTTTTGAAAGCATTGGCAATGATGTCAAGTTTGCCATGTCCAAGGCTTCTTTTAACTTTCGTAACTCCATAAAGGAATGGATGAGCGAAGTACTAAGATTATTATTTGAAGCTGCCGCACTTTGCATCAATACACTAAGGACTTTCCAGTTGGTGGTCCTTTCCATATTGGGCCCGCTCGTCTTTGGCCTAGCTGTATTCGATGGGTTTCAGCATACCCTTACGGTCTGGCTTGCCCGGTATATCAATATTTTTTTATGGTTGCCCGTGGCCAATATCTTCGGGGCTATCCTTGGTAAAATACAGGAGAAGATGTTGGCACTGGATATTGCCCAGGTGGAAGCTTATGGCGATACCTTTTTTAGCTCGACCGACATGGGCTATCTGGTATTCATGATCATTGGTATCATCGGATATTTTACCGTCCCTTCAGTAGCTAATTATATTGTTCATGCAGCCGGGGGAAATGCTCTGGGACAAAAAGTTACGAGCTTGTTCAGCAGCACCTCCAGTAGTTTGGTTACCACAGCAGCTACAGGTGCAGGAATGGCAGCCAATGCTGGGGGCATTGTTGCCGGGAGATTGGTTCAAGGAGTGGCCGGGAACAATGTAGGTCCTCACCATTTCAAGGGAGATACAGGAGTGTCAAAGGGCTATATGGGTGACAAATTAAAAGGCAATTCATGATCATCAATGCTTCATCGATCCAAAAAATTCAGATACTAGATTATGTTCAAACAAGCAAAAAATATTGACACAGCTTTCCAGCATATCCGAAGTTTTACCATGCTGGTCATTGTAGGATGTGTTTTCCTATGCTCCTTCGCTTTATATAAAAGCTATCATTTGGTATCGGAGATGCAAAGCAAGGTTTACATCCTGGCCAATGGCAGGGCATTGGAAGCTTATGCTTCCAATAGGGAAGACAATATCCCTGTAGAAGCACGTGACCATGTGAAAACTTTTCACAGACATTTTTTCACCCTTGACCCTGATGACAAAGTGATAAAGGCGAATATCACCAAAGCCCTGTACCTGGCAGATGCTTCGGCGAAAAGAGCTTATGATAACCTCAGGGAAAGCGGATATTACTCCAATATCATTGCAGGTAACATCAGCCAGGATATAAATGTAGATAGCGTAATTATAGACATTAATGATTATCCCTATCATTTCCATTGCTACGCTAAACAAAACATTGTCCGCACGACCAGTACGGTTTCCAGGAGCTTGGTCACTGAAGGATATTTGCGTAACGTGTCCAGGAGCGACAATAACCCTCACGGCTTCCTGATAGAACGTTGGCGGACCATTGAAAACAGGGACCTAAAAATTGAAAACCATTAAAGCTATGTTATTCAGCAATAAGAAAAAGCAAAAGGTTACCAGGAAAAATGAAGCCCGGGACAAGATTGCAAAAAGTGCTGCCCGCTATTTTATCCTTTGGCAAACTAAATGGGCGGCATGGATGCAACAAAAAACAGAACGATTATCTGGCAAAGGCAAGGTCATGGTACTGATATTGTTTTGCATGCTTGCAGGCGGTACTAGTATTTATATCGCCACAAGCAGTTTTTCAGGTAAGCAAGCACCTCCATTTTCGGTCGGCTCCATTAAACAACCGAAATATATCCAAAACCCTGATGATGAAAATCCAAGAACTTCTTCAAGAATCAGCGAGGAAGAATACCAACAAATTCGCAGGTTCAAACTGTATATGGATAGTTTGGCT
>CAMPJM010000640.1 GCA_946886805.1 uncultured Flammeovirgaceae bacterium
GAGGATGTAGCACAAATAAACTTATAGCATTGGTTGAGGTATGCGTATGGTGGCTGCCTTGGATCAGATTAAATAGAAATCTATTATGCGCCAGCCTATGAAACACATACATGGCAAAATCCATTGCAAGAAGTATTACAATTACTTCCAAAACAGAAAAGAAAATGGAACTGCTGCCTATTACCAATAAACTATTTTTCACTAAATAAACAGACAAAACCATGACCGATGCATTGCAAATCACGACAAAGATAGAAAGCAAAATATCGCCCCGCTCTACCCGTTGGTAACCCACTTGAATGGTGTTTCTTTTACCGAAATAAGTGATGCCCCAGTAGGTGCCAATCGATAAAAAATACAAGCCGAAATTCAACACCAAACTTATAATTACTAATTCCGATAGACTGCAATTCCATAAATATTCCATCTTTCCTCTTATTTATTGATATTCATCCCCAGATGCAGCAAGTTCCCGTCAACTACTTTGCAGTCAACCGATGCTTATTCCTGGTCTGCTTCATAGACGTTCACATCAATTTCAAGCTTTTTCCGGGCTCTTTCAACAAAAACACTGTCATTTTCTCCTCCCAATGCTCTGTCTGTAGGTGAGGCTGACTCAAACAACCAAATCATTCTCTCCTCTGGTTCAGGATTCCTTTGTTGACTTTTCAGCCTTTCAATAGCCTCCAATAGCACCTCAGTTCTTATAGGGTCGTCCGTAGTAGATTCTAATTTTGCTATAAGTAATGGCAATGCCGCTTTACAGTTAATATCCGCAAGTAAAGCAATGATATATTCCAGGTTATCGTCAATTTTACTATTTTCAAAATAGTCCAGTGCTGCCTCGTGATTATCCTCCATAAGCCACTTGGCATACCTGGTTTGCAGCACAAATTTATTTTCCTGATAGTGTTTACCTGTCACTGAAATCGCTTTTTCTAAGACATCTAGATCAAACTGCTCTGAAAAGGAAGTGAGATAAATGGCTATATACCCCGACACCTGACTACAACCATAACTGCTGTCGTCATCTGAAAGGAACTTATAAGCTTCAAATACCTTGCTGCTTAATTCCTGCTTTACCTCCGATGGAAAAAGCATTATCGCCTGTGTAATTGCCAGATAAATATCACTGTTAACACCACTTTCAGGATTGTATTTCAAAGCCTCAACATAGGACCTCATGAAGAAACTCTTGATCTTATATTGCTCACTTTCAATTTTATAACATTGCGCTAATGCAAGCAGTGCATCTTTGTTTACAGGATAATCTAATTTTGTTTTTAGGGCCTTTTTAGCATCCTGATATATCTCGTAGTCTTTTCCCAGACGTACAAGTATATCGTACTTCTTAGGATCAAATGAGACGGCAAAACCCGCTAAAAGATTTGATAATGCCGCACTATCGGCTCCGGATATTTTTTCAAAATATTCATCTAAATATCGGGTATATACCGATTCAATAAAAGCCTTAAATTCATAGTAATCCGGAGAGAAACGTTCTTCAATCCCACCTTTTTTATGATAAAAGTAACCGAAGTCATATTTCTTGATCCGCTCAAGAAGAAACAGAGGGTCATTTAAATCATTTGTTTCTAAGCTTTTTATATCTGCTATAATTTCCTTTTGATACTGGTTCATATCTATCATTAGAATATTTTATATTTTAGCCTTAATCATTTGTCCCCCAAAGGAGCCCGCTCAAAGTCACTTAAAAAGGAGACTCGGAGCAGGTTCAATTGTTGGCACTTACGCATAGCCGGGCTTCCGTTATAAAAGCATTTTATTGCTTTTAGGAAACCAAATATTAATACACCCTTTCAGAGTTTATTTTTTCATTGATCAGGTTTTTCAGGTTAATCTGACGTTCCATAGGTCAAAACTAAAGCTTAAATGAAGGAAAAAGATCACCATAAATGGTGAAATCAGGAAATGACTCTTTTAGGTGATGGCGTTGGAAATCCTCTTATAAATGGAGGCGCTAAGTGGTAAAGGCTTGGCTTTTTTGGAACGCCCAGCCGCACAAACCCTTCCGGGCACACCTCCGCCATGCGGGCGGCCCGGTCAGCACTCCGTAGCAAGTATCAATATCAGTAACAAAATTTTACCTATAAATCAATTATCAGAGCGTCTCGCTCAATCGCAATTTTATCCCAAGTGATTTAATTTGAAACATAAGATATCTGGCTTTTAAAACAGGATAATCGGTGTTTTATAATGTTTTAGAGCGGGATGCTCAAAAGAAGGTATAACTGTAGAGACAAGGCATGCCTTGTCTCTACAGTTATACCGACCCAAATCAAAGAAGAATCCATAAAATACAACACTCTCTGGTCGTAGCGTCCCGCTACGACCACAATTATCAGAGCGTCCCGCTCATTTTTCTTAAAAGGCTTATTTACCAACCGAATAATCTTCTACAGTTAATAATTGCCGAAACAAAATACTAAGAGAATATATAAACAAGATTAAATCATTGCAGAATAACCAACCTTTAAGTATTTTGTATTGAAAAAGCATCAACTTCAAATCAATGATGAATTTTGATAATTACAAAATAAGACTTTTAGAAGCTTCTGATTTAGAGAAGTATTATTTGCTAATCCAAAACAATCGTCAGCGGCTTGCAGATTTTTTTGCGGGAACTGTTTCCCGAACAAATAATTTTGAAGATACTAGAATATTTTTGGAAGAGATTGTTCAGAAATCCAAAGACAAGCTATATTATCCCTTTATCATTGAAAACACAGACACAAAAGAACTAATCGGCTTTATCGACATAAAAAATATTGACTGGAATATTCCGAAAGCAGAACTTGGTTTTTATACCGATAAAGAATATGCCGGGAAAGGTATAACCTCAAAAGCATTTAATCTAATTGTTAATTATTGCTTTGGTGAATTAGGCTTCAGAAAATTATATTTACGAACTCATGAAAGCAATCTTGCCGCCCAAAGATTAGCTGAAAAATGTGGATTTGAAGTTGAAGGTAAAATCAGGAAAGATTACAAGACCACCAAAGGAGAAATAGTAGACCTAATTTATTATGGCAAATGTTAGGCAGTTAGCCAAAAAATGAAAAAGGCATTAAGCCAAAACCTTACCAACATGCAGCGAATTGAGAAATATTTCCTTCGCTTTTCCTCGCAATTTAATAGAACCCAAAGGCCGACTGATGTAATTACCTGCTAATGAGAGTTCCTCTATCAAATTCGAGGATGCTATTAGTTCGACATTAAATTCTTTACACATACTCAGGATTCGGGAAGTAGTATTTAAAACGTCACCGGAGTAGGTAATATCTCTTTTTATGATACCCACTTCGCCTGCCAC
>CAMPJM010000641.1 GCA_946886805.1 uncultured Flammeovirgaceae bacterium
GTTATACATATTGGTCTAATTTGCTTTCGGTAAAACCATGTTTTTATCCCCCGAAAATTACATTGTCTTTTAATCCTACATTTTCTTTTGAAAGCCTCAATTGTAAATGATATTCTTGCATAAATTTATTTTAAACTTTAATTATAAACATGAAAAGGAATTTACGATTATTTTTACTGATGCTTCTGGTTGGGACGTCAGGTCTGATGTACTCTTGTAAGGATGATAAAATGGAGTCCATTACTTTGAAAAGAATAGGTAACGCAAAGATAACAGTTAAAAACGGCGAAACTTTATTGGGAAATACGGAATTAAAACTCGTCAATGCAGATACCGGAGGTGAACTTCAGGTTCTCACTACAGACGAAAGTGGCATTGTCAGTCTTACTGGTGTTATTGAAGGAAATTATGGAATTTTAATGGAAATAAATTCTCCGAAATATGCTACTGTTTATCAGGAGTTTCAAATCGTTAGCGGTGAAAATAGAGACATAACTATTAATGTGAGCGAGCACAGCGGTTCCTTAACAGTTTATTTGGTTGATGAGGATAAAGAGGAATTAATAAAGAGTGAATTAAACATAGGGATTGCTGTTATTCCAAGAAGCATTGAATATGAAAAAGCTTTGTCCGCTGAGGAGAAGATTGCTTTAGCTACAGAAATAAAATACTTTGGAACCTCAGGTGAAATCACATTTGAAAATATTCCGTCGGGTACTTATGATTTGTATAAGATTAAAGCTGATACTATTGAAAGAAATCTATTTGAAACAATTACAATTGAACGACTTGAAGAGGAGTTTTTTCAATATGAAGTGGATTACACTTACGAAAAGATATTTTCAGAACCGACTTTGAACGTTACATCAGCTTATGATTATGACGATGAAGTAGTTGTTGCTGATTTTCCTATTTCGTCTTTTAGTTTTTATCACACTTCAGATGGTGACATGTTAAGAATAGACTTGGATAATGGGGTGTTTTTTACCATGGGTTTTGAGATTTATAATGACGGCGAATTTTATTTCTATTCTACTAGCTCAAGCAACAATGACTATGAGTTATACACCAACGAAGACTTATTTAGAATAAATGATGCTGGGAAGTTTGAATTTGATTTTGATTCTATTGAGATATACGATTATTCTGAGACCGGAACTCATAAGTACTTTTATGATATAACTGTTACTTTGGAGAAATAAAATTTCTTCGGGCGAAATGCTAAGTATAACGCATTCCGCATTGGAGAAATTAAAATCGAGGCAAATATATATCATATATGTACTAAAATATAAAATTTTATATGAAACATTTATTAAAATATTTAATGTTGTTCCTGCTTATTGGAACAACTGGACTAACAATTTCCTGTAAAGAGGATGATAGTCTTGAAAATGTAATCAGCAAAGGTCATGGAAGTTTGAAACTAACTTTATTAAATGGAACTGATCCTGTAAAAAATACAAAAGTAGTAATCACAGATGCTCATTCGGGCGCAAAAATTCAAACATTAGTATCGGATAGCAACGGTGGTTTAAGTGTTGATCCAATAATTGAAGGAAATTACAGAATTTCTTTTGAAAACGAAACTCCCTACGCCATTGTGTATAAAGAAGTGCAAGTGACAACAGGAGAGCCAATAGAATCTATCATTCAGGTTCAAGATTATGTAGGTTCACTTACTTATCGTCTCTTGGAGCTAAGTTCATCATCAACGAGTTTGGTAAAATATGATTTTGGACTTGGAATAGGTCTTGTTCCTAAAACGGGCGAGACTCGCAATCTTTTAAATAATGAACAGCTATATGATTTAGCGATTGTTAAAAAATTTGAAGATGGAATAGCTTATTTTAATAACCTTCCTACTGGTAGCTATGAGGTGTATAAGGTTGCGGGAGACTCAATAGTTAGCGATATCACTAATTATTTTACGGTTGAGAAGGGTGATGAAGAAATATTAAATATCCATCTAAATGAAATTTATGAAAAATTATTTTCCAAATCCTTATGGAAAATCAAGGCCGCTTACGGTGCCGATGGGGTATTACTATCTGATTTTCCAGCCGATTCTCTTAAGCTCTATAAAGCAGCACAATCATACTATAATGACAGTTATGAATTAATTTTCAAGGATGGAAATATATTCAGTAACTATTTTAACTACAACCTTTCTTCAAATTCATATTCAATGGGTTCAGACAATGGTAGTTCTGCTTCCAACATATCTTTGTATGTTCGCTCTGAAGATTTCGCCATAAATAAAGAAGGTGAGATAGTGATGAACATATACAATTTTGAGGTTTACGACTATAATCTCAACTCGTACGTTTATGATTATTACAACGTACAAGTTGTCTTAGAGTAATAAAAAAATGGATGGATCTTGTATGAATATATTTATACAAGATCCATTATTCTTGAGCTTCTATAAAGTAATTTTATTATCACCCCTTTCCACATCTGCCATTCTTTGTGAAGGGTCTATTTCAATTGTCTTCATATCAACAGCCTTGTGAGGAATAGAAATTACATATTCGGGGTTCGTCCATGGCCAGTCTTCTAAGGTCTTCCTGTCTGCAGACTCTTGTTCAAGAGGTTTTTCGCCTCTCATAATCCTAAGAGGGATATAGTAATTTACCTTTTTACCATCTTTGAATTCTATTTGTAAATCAATAGGCTTCGGCATTAGATAGTATAAAGGATGCCACGAACAGTCTAAAAGTTTAAATTTTGAAGGTTTAAAGTACAAAAAATGGTGCAAAATTTTCTATTGCGGCGCAATGGCAGAGATCAAGCTCTGACTTTAGTATATGTTGAAACAAACCAAAATGCTTGCCCGTATTCAAAATACGAGCAAGCTGTTCCGCCAGCGGCTGACACATCTGTTTACTGCATTCCGGAAGGGAGTCAACGTGTAGGGCTAATATTCTTTCGGCTCCTGTTTGATGTGACGAACTCTCAATATCCTGATTTCTTTCTCAGAATGCCGGTAGGCCACCCTGTATGAGTATGCTTCAAAAGCTCGATAATTTCCAGGGTTGTCTTTTCTATATTTCTCGGGAGGATATTTTTCAAGATGCTCTGGCAAAGGGTCTATTATTTCTCTAATGCAGTTTTTTACCAGTTCTGCATTGCTATAAGAATCTTTTAAAATATGATTGTAAGCCTTTCTAAATGCTTTTGAAGCTTGGTTGTGCCAGTTAACAACTGGCAGTTTTTGTTCACCACTTCTCCATTTGTTTTTTAAGATCCTCATGACTGATATACTCTCCTCTATCCATTTCTGCTTCCGCTTGGTCAAGCTCTTTATTATATTGCTCGATACT
>CAMPJM010000642.1 GCA_946886805.1 uncultured Flammeovirgaceae bacterium
CGTTTATACAGAAAACCAAACAATTTGTATCACATAAACCTAAAATTAAATTCTTTTGAAACCCATAAATTCTATTTTCTGATATTACTAATTATAACCAATTCAATTAAATCACTTAAACTTATTTTCAATGAAAAGATTCTTTACACGAATTATTAAGGCAAGCCTCTTTACACTTGGGCTTGTTTGCTGCATTACGGTTTCAGGGTTTGCGCAAAGAACAATAAGCGGCGTAGTATCTGATGGAACAAATAATGAGCCTTTGCCTGGCGCTGCTGTTATTATCAAAGGTACTACTGATGGCACCGTTACAGATATTGAAGGACGATATTCCCTAATCGTTCCTGAAGATGCTACTACTTTAAAATTTTCCTATGTAGGATACCTGTCTGAGGAGGTATCTATCGATGGTCGAACCACCATTAATTTATCATTAATGCCCAATATTGAAACCCTGCAAGAACTTGTAGTAGTGGGTTATGGCACACAAAAGAAAGTATCTTTAACAAGTGCGGTATCCACTGTCTCCGAAGAAGAACTTACCCAGCGTTCCACCAAAAATCTAAGTTCAAGCTTGCAAGGGCTTGCACCGGGCCTGGTGGTTTTGGACAAAGGAGGCTCTCCGGGCGGTGCAGACTTTTCCATGTATATAAGAGGAGTCACCACACTAGGAGGAACTAATCCTTTGGTGATTGTAGATGGTATTGAAATGGGTATCAATGATGTCGACCCGAATAATATTGCTTCGGTATCCGTATTAAAGGATGCCGCATCAACTGCAATCTATGGCTCCAGAGCTGCCAATGGTGTAATTCTTATTACCACAAAACGTGGAAAGGCAGGTGATTTTCAAATCAACTACAATGTTTCATATGATCTGCAGAATTTAACTGCTGAACCTGAACATATGGGAACAGAAGCATACCTGAGGCTTCAAAATATTGCCTATATAAACAATGGAAGTGCTGCTCCCTACTCAGAAGAGGATATCCAGAAGTATGTGAGTGGCGAGGATCGACTGAATTACCCTTTGCCAAACGACTTCTTTAACCAGGTGATCCAGGACAATGCTCCTATGCAAAGGCACTCATTATCCATTTCAGGAGGAACAGAAAAAATGAGTACCAATGTCATGCTAAATTATTTTGACTAGGAAGGGATTTACCCCAATCAGAATTCTCAACGCTACGGCATTCGTATGAACAATGACATCCGGATTTCTGAGAAAATCGACCTGAAAGCGGATTTGAAGCTAAGCAGAAAGAACCGGTACACTTTTAATAATGAAGGAAATGTCTATCACCCGGATGTTGCATAGTTCGCAATTTGCAGTTCCTCGTTATCCCGACGGTTCTTATGGCCTGAGCCCTCAGAGGCATAATCCATTGGCGTGGACAGATCCTGAAATAGTAGGCGCTGTTGATGGCACCACCGATGTAAATGTCATCAATCTGGAAGGATCGTGGGATATTGTGAAAGGGCTAACCTTCACCTCTCAATATGCGCTCGATTTGAGCAAGTATTCTTCCGTAACAAATAAGCCAACCTATGAGATAATAGATGAAATAAAAGGAGTGAAAGCAACTAATGAAGTGAACACACTAGAAGAGTATAGAAGTGAATCTTTTCAAAGAACATGGAACAATACTTTAGGATATACGCTGGAAAAAGAGAAACACAATATAGGCTTTCTTGCAGGGTATTCCGAAATCAGGTATGAATATAAAAACTTACGAGGGGAAGGTCGTGACTATTACAACAATGAACTGCGGGATCTAAGTCAGGGAGATCCTTTGAACCGGGACATTGTAAGCCAGTATGAAGACTGGGGATTGCGCTCTGTCTTTGCCAGAGCTAATTATTCTTTTGATGAAAGATATCTCCTGGAGTTTACTATGCGATATGATGGATCATCCCGTTTCCCTGATGGAAACCGTTATACGTTTTTCCCCTCGGTTGCCGCTGCCTGGAGGATTTCAGAAGAAGCTTTTTGGGAACCTTTAAAAAATACTATTGGCGAATTTAAAATAAGGGCGTCATGGGGCGAGACTGGTAATCAAACTGTTCCGTTGTATAGTTATTTCAATAATCTGGCACTTGAAAACTATTACGTATTTAACGGAATACCCGTAACCGGTGTGAGGCAGAATGTCTTTGCCAGCCAGGATTTATCCTGGGAAACTACTACCCAAACCAATATCGGACTGGATCTATCGATGTTTGAAGGAAGAGTAAATGCGACAGTGGATTGGTTTAGCAAAACTACAGATGATATCCTGCTCGAATTACCCATACCTGGTGTTGTAGGTTTAGAACCGAGCTTTACAAATGCTGGGTCGATTGAAAATAAGGGATGGGAAATGCAATTGAATTACAGGAATAAAATCGGGGAATTTAGCTATGGTATAACGTTAAATGTATCGGATGTAAAAAATGAAATCCTGGACCTTGCAGGAACAGGACCCTATTATGATGGTGAAAAAGACATCCTGATCCGTCAGGAGGGCAAGCCTATTGATGCGCTGTTTGGCTATAAAACCGATGGCTTTTACACGCAAGAGGATTTGGATAGCGGATATCCTCTACTAGCAGGGGATGCAAAACCGGGAGATATCAAGTATGTTGACGTAAACGAAGATGGCTTACTAAATGGAGAAGACCGAGTGATCATAGGGTCAACCATTCCCCGCCTTACCTACGGTTCCAGTATTAATCTGGGATGGAGAAATTTTGACTTCAACGTACAGTTGCAGGGAGTCGGGAAAAAAGATGTATCGATCGCAGGTTCTTTAATAGAAGCGGGAAGCTGGGAAGGATTTACCATTGATATGGCGAAAGATTACTGGACTCCCGAAAATCCTGATGCACGTTTTCCAAGACCTCAAAAAAGACAAAACAAAAATACGCACCCTTCTGATTGGTGGATTGTCAATGGAGCTTACCTGCGAGTAAAAAATATACAATTGGGCTATTCGCTGCCAGAACATATTATTGAAAAAGTCGGTGTGAAACGATTGAGGATTTATGTTGGCGGAACCAACCTGTTCACTGTTTCCGATTTGAATGAGTGGGGACTTGATGCTGAAACAAGTACTTTGCCAAGCACACTGGCCGGCAACTATTCTGGGCGCGGAAATTTTTACCCTGCCACCAAGACTTACACCTTCGGACTTAGTATAGGATTATAAAAAATTGAGAAAAATGAAAAAACATAACATACCCAAGCTTGTTCTGGCAATCATTCTTACTGTGTTTGCCGTAGGATGTGAAGACGATTTCCTGGATACCTATCCAAAAGATAAACTTAGCAATG
>CAMPJM010000643.1 GCA_946886805.1 uncultured Flammeovirgaceae bacterium
CATAAAAAAAGAGGCTACTTTTAAAAGTGCCTCTTTTTTTATTATTATGCTTGTTATGCTATTTATTTACCAGATTCGTATCTTTTAGAAACCTCTTCCCAATTCACCACGTTCCAAAACGCCTCAATATATTCAGGTCTCTTATTTTGGTATTTAAGATAATAGGCATGCTCCCAAACGTCTAAACCCAAAATTGGTGTGCCAGAGCATTCTGTTACATCCATGATAGGGTTATCCTGATTTGGTGTAGAGCAAACAGAAACTTCTCCACCTTGATTTACACAAAGCCAAGCCCAGCCCGAGCCAAATTGAGTAGCACCAGCGTTAGAAAACTCCTTTTTGAAATTATCAAAGGAACCAAACTTCTTGTTGATAGCTTCTGCTAGCGCACCACTTGGAGTACCTCCTCCATTAGGAGATAAAATTTGCCAGAAAAGATTGTGATTGTAATATCCTCCACCATTGTTTCTTACACCTCCTGGCAGCTTACTTACATTTTTCAAAATTTCCTCTATAGATTTTCCTTCATGCTCAGTTCCTTTGATGGCATCATTCAATTTTGACGTGTAAGCAGCATGATGTTTGTCATGATGTATCTCCATTGTCTTAGCATCGATATGTGGTTCGAGAGCATCATTTGCATATGGTAATGCAGGTAATTCAAAAGCCATAATGTGATTATATTTAGGTGAAACAAATAATTATTAAAAATCTTATAAAAATTCCGATCTCATTCCCGAAGCTCGTTCAGCTTGATCATTTTCGCAACTCATTAAAAAAATCATGCAGCAATTTACTACATTCCTTTTCAAGAACACCCTTTAAAACCGTTGTTTTAGGATGCAATATGTTTTCTTTAATCCTACTAAACCCTCTGTTAATGTCCGAAGCACCGTAAACTAATTTTGAAATCTGTGCCCAGTATGAAGCACCGGCACACATCAAGCAGGGTTCCAAGGTCACATACAAACTACAGTTTACGAGATATTTTGCTCCTAACGTGTTGAAAGCCGAAGTCATTGCCAGCATCTCTGCATGGGCAGTAACATCGTTAAGCCTCTCCGTTTGGTTATACGACCGCGCAATAATTCGGTTGTCACAAACTACAACTGCTCCTACAGGAATTTCCCCTTCTTCTTTTGCATACAAAGCTTGCTTGTATGCTTCCTTCATAAAATAGCCGTCATCAAAAACAGAAAGCACCACTACAGCGTTTTTTTAATTTTAATACTTTGCATGATTTCATGTGCAATTGGCTGCCATTTTTCCTTATCCTTCAAAGGGGTCGAGAAATTAAAGAGAATAGTTTTGTTATTTACAATTGCATAATGGATCAGCGTATACTTGCTTATCGGTTTTGTTTGGTTAATGGCATTGGATTCGCCTTCTACAGTTGACTCAAATTCAAATACTGCATAAGGAATGTCATTGATGGTTTCTATATCTTTTTTTATAAAATTGACCTCTGTGTACAAAGTACGGATTGAGTTTTCATAGAATTCCTGCATCATTTTAAGGTCGCCAGGTTTCCAGTGAGTAACGGAGAGGTTCACACCAAAGTCGACGGTGCGATTAGGGCTGGTGTAAAGGGCTATCGGATCACGGTATGAAACATATTTCTGTCTTATATCCTCTTCTGTCATTTGAACGAAGTCCTCAGGCAGGGACACTTTTACGTCATTGTTGATTTTTACTTTCTTCAGATCTATTTCCTGACATTTTACTTCAGGTAAAAAAAGAATGAGAAGACTGAATGAAAAAAGAATTTTTTTAACGGTCATAGGTCAGTTTTAAAAAGACAAATATAGTAATCTAATCTGTAGGCACAATAATTATGCCTCGGACCTAAAGGGAAAATCAGGTTTAAGACTGGCATATTGAGCTTCTGCTCAAATTGAAAGCATAAAACAATCAGTAATTGAAATTTTTTAGATGAATACAATTCGGCCGTTCTCCAGCATAGCAAAAAATAAAACTGCAAGATATTCGATTTGTCATGCTAAAGGACGATAGGGCTTGTCCCGCACTTGTTGCGGAGAAGCATCTTGGAATACCCCATATCTTGTTGTTCTTTCTTATACAGGCACCGCTTTCGAGCAGCAGCCTTAATTGAGGTTATTCAGCAACTTAAAAATTTCTTCATCTTTAAATTCTACGAAAATGACGCCATGGGAAGCACGGCTTCCATAAATTGCAGCAGCTTTTATGTCTGTGGTACTAATTTTTGAGACATGAGCTTGTGCTAAATATTTCGCTATTTCTTTGACAGCTTTTTTGTCTGGATTGGGGCTTAGAAGGAAAACCTTATTATCATTGGAAGTGAAGATGTACAAGGGGCGACAGTGAGTAGTTTTATTATAGCCTTCTTCAATCTTATCTGGCCCATGAGGATTACGTGTTGCTATAAAAAAGACGCTAGTATCCGTCAGGATCCTGTTTTTAATGGAGCTAAGCTGGTTGTCCAGATCCTCTGACTTTAACTTTTGGACCCAATCCTCATTTTGTTCACATGAAAGGATAAAATCGTTAGTTTGAACTTGGGCGCTGCATAAAAAGGATATTAAAAGCAGACAAAATATTGTTGAAATTCTCATTGATGGGGGTTTTCTATAATAATGCGAAATTAGTGATCGGGCGGAACAGTTGAAGCGTAAATGTCATTTATTTTTATTATTGAAAAGGATGTCCCAAAGCACAGGTAAGGCATAGTACCGGTTTAAAATAGTGAGGAAACATCAATAGCACCTTCACTGCCTTTATCTCTTAAAAAGTGGTCATTTTATTTAAAATAGTTAAATTTTCTGATTTTTTTCTTTTCTTTATACAAAAAAAAATATGCTCAACCTTTCACGCTCATTGACCTTTTTATTTGGGTTTTTTATTCTGCTTTTAACTTTTGTTTCCTGTACCAGTTCAGGATCAACAGAACAGGAAGCCAAAGAACCAGCAGCTTCAAACGACCTCCCTCAATTATCGCTTACCACTATTGGAGGAAAACAGTTGACCATAGCGGATGAATTCGATGGAAAAACAATATTGGTTCTTTTCCAGCCTGAGTGCGACGACTGCCAACGTCAGGCGCAAGCGATAAAGCAAAACCTAAAGGCATTTGAGAATTTTAGTTTATACTTCGTATCCTCCGCTCCAACTGCTCAGATTGCTGCCTTTGCGGAGCATTATCAGTTAAATACCCATCAGCATATAACCTTCGCTCAAACAACCGTTCAGGATGTGATTCAAAGTTTGGGACAAGTACCTGCTCCTTCCATCTATATTTATTCGGATGAGGGGAAATTAATAAAGTC
>CAMPJM010000644.1 GCA_946886805.1 uncultured Flammeovirgaceae bacterium
CCAATCACCAATTCACAAAATCACTAATTCATAATGCCCTTCTCCGTGGCAGCTTGGATTTGCAAGGACAATCAGTTTTCTAGAGTAGCCTTCTTTCTATTCCCATCCAATAATGCTATGTTCATCCATCTTATGGCGGTGCCCTGAAGCCCATCGTATTTCTCCATCTTTATACCGCTTTTCTTCATCAGGCAGATCATTGTCTTTTTCTGGCAGCCTACCTTCATCATCAAGATTAGATTCAATATGTCTGAAGATAGAAGGGCGACGGTACCACGGTAATTCTTCTTCCGTGTTGCTATTGTGCTTGTTGAAATCTGAAAACATAGCCATTTTCTCACTTTTCTTTTAAACGGAACGATTAGTTTGCCATGCTCAAAATCATCCCACTACCCTTCTTACTTTAATAATTAATTTTTCTGCTCTCCTTTTGATATTAGGTGGTTGCGCACCAATTTCCCCGATTCCGTTAAATGAGAAACTGGCCAGTGTCCCTTAGTGCTGGCATACGGTTTCAAAACAGAAGAAGCTTCCAGCTTATCATAAACAGCCCAATTTATATAGGAAATTTGATTTTCTTCCAACCAGTCCCACCACGCCTGCGTTTCAGCCGCATCTACAAACCTAAGATCAGGAGCATCGGCGGTACCATATTCTGTCACCATCAATGCAATTCCCTCTGCTAATGCTTTGTCGGCGCGATCTCTCAACCATTTTTTATGAGTGCCTGCATAGAAATGTAAGGTATAAGCAATGTTCTTACCCTTGATGGGATTAGCTGCTGGTTCATCGACTTGCATAGACCAATTTCTGGTTCCACATACGATAAGGTTGTCAGGATCATGAGTGCGAATCGTATCTATAATTGCTTCATGATATGGTTTAATTACTTCATTCCAGGAGATATTCAGAGGTTCGTTATAAGGTTCATAAATGATGTTCGGATATTTACCGTAAAGTTTAGCCATCTCTCCAAAGAAAGCCTTTGCCTCTTTTAAATGCTTTTCAGCCTCATGATCATGCCAGTCAATTACAACATATAACCCTTCTTTAATTGCAGCTTCAATAATAATCTTCACCTTTGCTTTTTCTTGTTCGGGATGGGCAAGATAGCCATTAAAATCTACTGCCAAGGGTGCCCTTACAATTGTACATTTCCAGTCTTTCTTTAACCAGCTCACTGCTTCCGGAGTAAAAAAAATCCCAAACCATTGACTCCAACAAAAAGACATTCCTCTCAAAACAACAGGCTTCTCATTTTTATCAACAATTTTATTTCCTAAGACGCTTAACTGGCCAAACTGCTCTACGGCAGTTGGCATAGAGTCGATTATAATTGAATCAGTTTGTTCCTCACTAACCTCTTCTACAGGAATATTTACAATTTTAGTCTTGTTTTTGTCGCCTACGCATGCTGAAAACAAAAACAAGCACTGACAGAGCATTAGAACTACAGAACTCAGACTCAGAATACCAGGTATTTTAACCATTAAAGCTTGAATTTATCCGCTGATGAAAGGTAGATAAAGATATGAAAGTTTCTTGAACTATCTAAAGCAAAAAAATCAAGTTTTTCCAGCCAAGACATTGGCTTTTTCTGGCGCTAGAACCAAAGGAGACGATGAACTAGTGATTGACGATTTAAAGATTAAAAATTAACGTTTGATGAACATAATCCACCAAGCACCAAATCATAATTCACCAATTCACCAAATCACCAACTCCTCACAGCGTGGCTATTGTCTTGTTATCTACCTTATCAGTATAGGTTTTTTTGCAGGCCACTTTACGTTCTATCGCATGAATGACGGTGTCTGCGAAATCTACGTCATAGAGTGTACCTGACGCATTGATTCCCCCGGGGCTAAAGACGTTTATCTCCATGAGCTTACAGCCTACGATATCGATTCCCACCAGGAACATGCCATCCATTACCAGTTTGGGACGGATGATTTCTACCATCTCCAATATTTTTTCGTCGACTTTCACAGGCTTTATTTTACCGCCTACATGGACATTGCTTCTAATATCGCCGCTATCATTTACTCGTCTAAATGCTGCATATTTGCCTTTTGTCTGTAAGGCTTCCCCATTCATGACAAAAAGCCTGATATCTCCTTCGGTCGCTTCGGTAAGATATTCCTGGGCTATAACAAATCCGTCCCTGCTGATGGCTTCTACCATCTGGTTAATATTGGACATGTCATCTTCTTTGGCAATAAACACATTTTTGCCACCGGAACCTTGTAATGGCTTGAGGATAATTCTATGTCCCTGTTCCTCGTAAAACTCCCTGATTTCCTTAATATCCCTTGTGATGAGTGTTTTTGGTCGAACGGCTTCGGGAAAATGCTGGAAATACATTTTATTCATGGCCTCAGACAAACTTCTTGGATCATTTAGCACTATAACGCCACTGTTAACTGCTATTTGTCCGAATATAATGCCTGCATTTTGCGCCCAAGGCCTGTCCAGCATATCATCCGATGGGTCGTTTCTAAGAAATAGCACATCCAGGTCCATCGCTGTAACTGCAGTCTCTGCTTGTTCCTGCATAGCCTTCAAAAACATTTCGGTGTTCTTAAATTTTTTTTCTGGAGCCTTTCGGGCTCTGCCCCCCATATGACCTTCGGAATAGTAGGCCAAATCACCAACTCCAAGTATAAATACTGTATGCCCCTTTTTGTGGGCAGAAAATGCCAGGTGCGTTGTAGAATATCCTGCTTTCTCAGAAGCTACATCATTGACAATAAAAGCTATGTTCATTATGAAAAAATAATTGGTTAAATAAAAAATTGGTTAAATAAGATTAAATACTGTAACTCCTTTTTGTAGTGTTTTGATTTTTTCTTTTGCTACTTCATTTGATAAATATCTGGGTTTTAGTGGAATTGGTTTCAAAATATTTCGGAATTGCAACTCTTGCACAATAGGAAGATAGGCTTCGGTAATTTTTCCCACGTACAAAGGTTCCAACGGTTTTCCTTTTTTAAGGTACTTGAGGAGGTCAATCAAGCCTTTGAGATACACTGCATCCTTGGTTAATCCTCCGCCACGGTAAGCTCTCATGGTGATGTTAAATGCGGTATAGGCGGCAAAATTATATTTATCAATCAACATCTTGAAAGTATTGGTAAAAGGTTCTTTTTTGATCATGGCATTAATGGCGACCACCCTTGCAGCCAATTTCCTTAGTCTAGCTGCATTTAGGCCGCCTACCAGATATTCCGAAAGCACGGCAAGCCCTTCCTGTAGTTCTTCATAGCCGGGAACCCCGGAATATAATTGTTTAAG
>CAMPJM010000645.1 GCA_946886805.1 uncultured Flammeovirgaceae bacterium
AAGATTACAGGCTTTTTAATTTCAAAAATTTTTCACCCTCGGAGTTAGGGTAATAAGAAATATTCTTTATATTTCACAATATTTATTTATTATTGTAAAAACCTCTTGTCATTGGGTCACTTTTTACAAATACATCTCAACAAGTCAGAATCATTGGAAGATGATGCTTTTTCGCAAACTTTTTCTTATGACAACCCTGTGGTTTACAAGGAGATATACCATACCTACGCTGACGAATTGTACAGGTATGCCCACATGATTGTTAGAGACAAACAATTGGCGGAGGATGTTATCCATGATGTGTTCACCGATTTATGGAGTAATAGGAAAAGCCTGGACAAAATTCGCAATATCCGTTTATATTTATTTTCGAGCATAAAAAGAAGAGCTTTAAGAAAATTAAAAAAAGAGAGGAAATTTACCTTTTTTTGATCTTAATAATTATGACTCCTATTTTGAAATCATTCCTTCGTTCCTCGATGAATTGACAGATGTTCAGGATAAGGAAGCAGTAGCAAAAAAATTAAATGCTTGTATTTTAAAGCTATCTAAACGACAAAGGGAAATTATCTATCTTAGGTTCTATCAGAACATGTCTTATGCCGAAATCTCTGAATTGCTGGGTCTTGATCAGAAGTATGTTTACAATTTAGCCTCTAAAGCTTTTTGTGCCTTGCGGTATGCCTTTCCACAACTGGCGATTTTCTTCTTGCAATTCTCTCTTTAATTTCTATCTTGCACTTTCGTTCCTTTTGCCCGTTTTAATAGGGAGTGTGTTATCGATCAAGCAATACTTTTGGCGGGAACCTTGTGTTTTTCTGGGCCACCCTCTCGTAATGGTTCGGCTACGCCAAAGGCATGGCTATGCCAAAGCCAAATCTACACAGATCGTCCATAGCTGCAGCTACGTACATTCGACTTTAGTCGAATTATTGTCATAAGAGCAAAATCTTGCGTCGGAACTAGCGATGCGTCTTCTGAAGTAGTTTTTCCGAACCAGATATGGATTAATCGCTTGCAGATATTTTCGTTACTGGTGCTTTCTGGGGGAGGGGTGACGTCGGGTTGGAAAGGCATAAATGAGCCCAACTAAGGGTTATGGAATGATTTGGCGTCGGATTCATTTGTTTTACCCTCCAATTTTTCCGTTTGATCCTATTTTATTGTCCCTGCAAACGCTGGACAATGAAAGTTATCGGGGGAAAAAAATAATGTGTTTTTTTTCAAATTCAATAGTGGAACTTTTAGGATAAGTGTCTCTTTGCTAAAAATAGCATGAATGAGTAATCAAGAGAAAGATATTGATGTTCTTCTTTCCAACCCGCAATTCAAGTCCTGGGTCTTAGATCCAAATCTTGAATTGAATTTGTTTTGGGAAAATTGGTTAAAACAAAATACGGAGAAAAGAGAGGCGGTAAAAAAAGCAAGAATTATTATTAAGGCACTACAATTTGATGAAAATAAACTTGCCGAAGAAGATAGATCTAAGCTATGGTCAAGAATTAAGGAATCCAATGCTTCCCTAGCTAAATCTGATGTAAGGGAGACAAAAATAAGGCCGATTAATGATAAACTTTCCTACAATAGGAAAGTCGAAACGGCAAAACCGGTCAATTATCTGCTTCGTTATGCGGCTGTATTAGTTGGGACGTTGGTTTTGGTTTTGACGGCTACCTTGGTGTTGGAAGATTTTTCCGCTAATGTTGAGGCTCAAATGATCGAAAAAACAAACGAATCCGGTCAAAAGGCAACGATCTTTTTAGCTGACGGAACATTGGTTACCCTTAATTCTTCAAGCAAACTTATTTACCCCAAAAATTTTGCTGAAAATGAAAGGAAAGTTGTGTTGCAGGGAGAGGCTTTCTTTAAGGTTAAAGAAGGGAGCAAGCCATTTGTGGTGGAAACCAGCAATTTGACAGCGAGGGTATTGGGCACTTCTTTTAATATTCGGGATTTTTCAGGAAAAAACGAACATTCTATCGCGCTGGTGACAGGAAAGGTAATGGTTTCGGCTGCCAAGACCCCTCAGGAATATGTAATACTGTCGCCTGGAGAAATGGGTAGCCTGGACAGCCTGACGGGAAAGTTGTTGACCACGCATTTTGATTACGATGAAGAAATTGCCTGGAAAGATGGAATCCTTGTATTTAAAAACCTCTCTTATAAAAACGTGCTGAGCCGGTTAACCGATTGGTATGGGGTCAATTTTATTCTTGAAAATCATCCAAAGGAAGATTTTTTAATTACCGGGAGTTTCGATAACGAATCATTAGACCATGTGCTGCAAAGCATTGGCTATATCGGGGAATTTACCTACTCAATCGACGGAAATAATGTTTATTTAACTTTTAACCCAAAAAACAGCCTGTGAAATCAAACTACTGATCCCTCCATTATAAAATGTAATGAGCCCATAGAAAATGCGGTTTAGATAGGGACGAATTATGGCATTCAAAAGCCTGACACAACAAATTATGAAGAAGACCTCCACCGCATCTTATTATAGGCAAATTTTTTCCTGTGTGGTTTATGCACGATTTAAAAATTTTCAATGAAAACACAGCGCTCTATGCTAAATCCCAACAAATTGATTTTTATTTTCTTTTATTTCATCCCGGTAAGTCTTTTTGGCCAGAACATCTATTCTCAAAAGGGATACTCATTGGAAATAAGAAATACTGATCCTGATCTGGATCAAAACGTCAGGCAAAATTTGATAGATACATATTTTACAGTTTATCCGGTATTGGCGCGACATTACAACGAAGGAACCGTAAAAGAAGTAATATTTTTTATCGACACTGCTTATGCAGGTGTTGCCGAAGCTGGAGGAAACCAGGTGAGAATTAATCCAAAATGGTTGAAAGCGCATCCCAATGACTTTGATTTGGTCACGCATGAGGTAATGCACCTTATTCAAAATTATCCTCCTGATGCTGGTCCCTGGTGGTTAGTTGAAGGAATAGCGGACTACGTCAGATACGTTTTTGGTGTCGACAATACCTTGGGTGGGTGGTCATTGCCCAACTATGATTCAAGTCAAAATTTTGATAATAGCTATAGAATCACTGCCCGGTTTCTTGTATGGCTAGAAAGCGAAGTCAGGCCAGGCATAGTAAAGCAACTTGACCATGCCATGCGATGCAAAACCTATAATCCGGAAATTTGGCATGAATTAACTGGCCTGACAGTAAATGAACTGTGGGAAAATTATGCAAAGGATCCTACGCTTTAAATTAGGTTCTATGTGATTAGTAGTGGGTCATTTTTTTCATAATCCAAAACATAAGCTG
>CAMPJM010000646.1 GCA_946886805.1 uncultured Flammeovirgaceae bacterium
GTATTTTAGAAGATTCTTTGTCTAACTCTCCTAACTCTCCTAATTTTGACATTTGACTTAAACCTATTATCTAGTATCTAACATCTAATGTCTAAAATCTAGCGTCTAGCTAAGGAGCATTGGGAGAAATGATGAGTCGGAAAAGGGTGTTAAAATAAGATAAAAAAGGAAGTTGAAACTCCTTTTCTACTTCAATGATCGTTTCAAAGATTGACTGAATCTTGATAAAGCAGTACAGGATCACAGAATCACTGGCATGAACCAATGGTATCACAGCCTCATAAGCAACAATTTTGAAGGCGTCTTGAGGCGATTCATCCTGGTCGCTAACAGGGATTTCAGCAACAGGTACATCTACATCATTATCCATGCTCCCCTCAAAGGAACTTTGATTCCCAAAGGTAGCGAGCCATACAATCAGTAAAGAAAGTATTCCAATAATGGTTCGCTGGAACATAGATTTTGTTGAAAATTTATTCATAAATAGCCTGCAAAATTAAAAATAAAGGGCTGAATTACAAGTATATTGTAATGTTTATTTGTTAATTTCAATAAATTTCTCCACCGCTTCAGATTTTCCCAATAAAATAATGACATCTGATTCCTTTAAAACGGTATCACCAGTGGTTACGCCAATCACTCGTTGTTTTTTGACCATCTCGCCATCTACTTTTTCTTCAAATTCCCGTTTGATGGTAATCAGGTTCAAATTATAATTTTCACGTAATCTCACTTCTTTTATAGTCTGATCTACTATACGTTTTGGGGTGTTAATTTCTACTATTTCATAATTATCTCCAAGCGATAAAAAGGATTTCATATTAGGATGTAGCAACATCTCTGCCACAGAAATACCTACAGTATCTTCGGGAGAAAGAATTTCTGTCACCCCCATTTTTTGAAGGATCATTCTTTGCTGAGCATTTGCGGCACGTGCTATAATTCTTTCTACTTTTAACTCCAACAAAAGTACCGTTGTCAACAGCAGGCCCTCAAAGTTTTCTCCTATTGCTACCACCACGGCGTCCACATCTGCAATATTCTGGGCTTTTAACGCTTTGAGATCAGTAGCATCCAGAGCGACAGCATAGGCGACTTCATCTTTTAGTGCTTCTACATGGTCAATATTGATATCTATTGCCAACACTTCTGCTCCTCTTTGGGCCAGCGTTCTCGCTATGGAATTTCCAAATTGCCCCAGGCCAATAACTGCAAATTTATTATTCATAAAATTTAATATTTAAGGACGACAGTCATACCTCTTCTTTCAAAGGTCAGGCCAATTTTTGATGAAAACAAGCTATTTTCTTCATACCAAATGGAATACCGTGGCCTTATTACTGATTTTATTTACCGTTCAGCTATTTTACTATTTAAAAATGCTACCAATACTGCCAGGCCGTTTTTGAAATCGTGATTATTAGGAATAATAATATCAGCCTCTGATTTATAGGGCTTTATAAATTTTTCATAAGTAGGAACTACATGTTTCTCATACCTGTAAAGCACATCGTCGAGATCATATCCCCTTTCCACTTTATCCCTAATGATCCTTCTTTTGAGTTTCACATGTTCTTCGGCATCAATAAATACCTTCAAATCTATAAGGTCTAGTATTTGTGGGTTATAGAAAACAAATATTCCTTCCACAACTATAATAGGAGAGGGGTCCATATCGATAATATCAGGGATCTTGTCGGGATTGTTAAATGTGTATTCCTTCCTTTGAACAGAATTTCCCGATCTTAGCGTCTTTATATCCTTCAAATACGCTTCAAAATCTATGGAAGAAGGCAAGTCAAAATTCTCTACCCCTTTTTCATCGATAGGTTGTAAATCCAATGATTTATAATAGTTATCCTGTGAAATGAGGCAAATATCCTCTCGTCTGAAAGATTTCAACAGACTATTTAAAAACATGGTTTTGCCAGAAGCACTTCCACCCGTAATACCAACTATATAAGGCTTATTCATGCTCGCAAAAATAATTAAATTACAAAGACTTCCGAAGGTTTAATACATAGACTTTTAATAAATAAACTAAAGTAATATTTGCGGATTGTGTGTCTTTTTCTTTCGAAATAAAAACTCCAAATTCCATGTTATTATAAATGGTGAACATTTAACAGTAGAACATTTTTTTCAATTTGAAAGCTCGAAAAGCAGTTTCAGATTCAGTACCTAAGATCTCGTGGCGTGGAACAATAATGGAATAAATTCCATTATTACAAGATCGTTCGTGCCGATGGCACTCCATTTTCTCCCCTTCCAAATGCCGTAGGCATGGACGATGCTGTTACCTTAGATTTTAATCTAAGGTACAGAAAGGTTAGAAGCTTTACTAAACCATGTCCGCCTGGCGGATCGAAGGTTTGGTAAAACAGAACTTCCCCCAACATCTCCAACAACACGTCATTATAAGTCAATTTTTTTTCTTTTCGAAAAAAAATTGATGCGGCAATCTCCAAAAATGAAGAGTGGAGCTCTTTATAAGGGAATTCTGCACTAGTTTGTTAACTACCCTCTATCATTTAGCCATTAAATAAGTTACCAGCTTTTGAACGGCTATTCCCCTGTGACTGATCTCATTTTTTTCTTCCAAAGACATCTCCGCAAAAGTTGTGGCATATCCATCAGGAATAAAAATGGGATCATAGCCAAACCCTTTATTTCCTTTAAATTCAGTGGCTATGGCCCCCTTCACAACTCCTTCGAATTGTTTCATTTTCCCGTCTATGCACAATGAAATTACGGTTCTGAACTGTGCCTTCCGGTTTTCCTTGTCCTCCAGATTCTTCAACAACAGCATCATGTTCTTAACGCTGTCTCTTTCTTCTCCGGCATACCTTGCCGAATAAACACCTGGCGCCCCATCCAGTGCAATTACTTCAAGCCCTGTGTCGTCTGCGAAGCAATCAACATTGTAATTCTTACAAACATATTCTGCTTTTTGGAGTGAATTACCCTCTAAAGTCTTCTGATTCTCTGCCAATTCTTCTTCACAACCTATATCTTTTAGGCTCAAAAGCTTAATTTTTCCCTCTAGTAAAGTAGCTATTTCTTTTATTTTGTTCTGATTATTAGTAGCAAAACATATTTCCATTATCGAGTTTGTTTTAAATGACTGTCCGTAATATTACCTAACAATAAAAATTGTATTAGACAGGTATTTCAATTATTAAATAATAGCCCAATCAAGATCCTTCCTACAGGATGACAAATTGATCTGTTGCTGTTCTTTTGTCATCCTGAGGAACGAAGGATCTTGGTAAACCATCAATTTAGCTGCAAAA
>CAMPJM010000647.1 GCA_946886805.1 uncultured Flammeovirgaceae bacterium
TCAACTAATTGATTGTTAATGACAATACCACCTCCAAAACCGGTACCAAGCGTAATTCCCACCAGGTTTTTGTAGTGCTTAGGCGCTTTTGCAGTGGACAAACACTCATTGATATGGGGTAGAAATCCTGCCATAGCCTCTCCGTAAGCAAATAAATCGCCATCGTTTGCTATAAAAACAGGCAGATTAAAATGATGTTGAAGCATCGGTCCGAGTGCAACTCCTCCTTGTCTGAAACCAGGCAAATTTGGCAGCTTACCAATGATCCCTTCCTTGTAATCAGCCGGTCCGGGAAAAGCAAAGCTTATTGCAACAGGCTCAGTATTGAGCATGGATTTAATTTCGGTAAAACCTTTGATCAGGGTTTTTAAACACAGATCTAAATCATGTGCATTAGAAGGGAAAATTAATGGTTCTACTATTTCATTTCCACTTTGAATTGCAGAAAAAACAAAATTAGTCCCCCCTGCATCTAACGTCATTACCACTCTTTCGTCCTTATAAATGTTCATGTTTGGAATAAATTGAATTTTATTAAACTAAGCCACTATGTGGGAAGCATATTTTATATAAAAGTCGTCAAAAATTGCTGTTGTTTTAAACCTCTCCAATTTCGTGGGGGCTAAGTGCCCCACTTAAAAAAGGATTATATTGAATTATTTTCAACAATTTATCGAAATATATAGCTTCACTCAATGAGCAACAATTTCTAAATACGAATCTAAAATAAAATTTTAATAATTGATAAATATATTTTGATGGGACAGCAGAAGAATAATCTCAAACTGTGAATTTTTAGAAAAAAGTTCAAAGGTTCAAAGTTCAAATTTGAAGGTTCAAGATCACCTGCAAGAATTACTATTGCTTAAATCGCTGAAATTAAACTTCAAAATTTAGCTTACATCCTTTTGTAATTTTCATTATTATTGGAGAAGTTAGACCACTCTTGAGATTGCCAATTGTACATAATGAGCCGATTACTAAGAATAATCGGCTCATGAACGCTTAATTCTTCCCGTCATTCTTATTTCAAATTACTAAGAATCATCTTTCTATTAAAAAAATATTCCCTGCTTCATCGTATTTGATTTTCCCATCCTCAAGGAGATTTCGGATCATTTCCAATACAATCTCCTTCTTTTCAGAAGAGAACTTTTCAACTAAAGCTGTTATCGCCAGAGGCTTCTCTTCCAAGCGTAGCATTATTTCATGGTAAAGCTTCTTATTAAAGTTATCAGAATTTGATGCCTTGTTTTTCCTCAAGCAAGTATCACATACACCACAATCCGTATAATTTACCTCCCCAAAGTACTCCGTGAGCAACCTGGTCCTGCATATTTTTTGGTTTTCAAGATAAGCTATAATCGTCTGAAGTTTCTTTAATTCTATTTCCTTCCGCTTCTCTATTTTATTTTTGTCAATGGGCAGCGATTCCGCATCAATTCTCGGGGTGGTAAAAGTGATTTGGGGCTTGTCTCTTATTTTCTCGTAAATCACTACGTCCATACTATGCAATGCCTCCAATTTTTTGAAGACCTCTTCCTGACCTATTCCAAGTGCGTCTGCTATTTGCTTTTCTTTTATAGTGACGAAATCAGAAAAAACCTCGCCACCAATTGACCTTAATATTGCTTTAATTAAATTATCATAAGGTTCATTTGCTATTTGAAATTCGTATAGCTGCTTATTATTTATTTTAAAGTAGATTCTTGATGGACTATAAAAACTTTCGTTCAACTGGATAAAACCGCATTCCTCTAACTTTTTAATAGCATAAAAGGTATCCAATGCCGCTAAATTATAATTCTTCGTAAAGTCCTCGATAAGAAAATCGAAACTTACAAAATGGCCGCTGCCAACCGCTATTTTGTAATAATTGGCCAATGCCTGGTAAACTCTTTTCATCAAATCAATACCCGGATGAGCCTGTTCAAATCTCTTGAGCATCTCTTTTGAATCACCTTTGTGGTAAAGCATTACAGCATAGGCTTTTTTCTCGTCTCTTCCTGCCCGTCCTGCCTCCTGATAATAGGCTTCAATATTTTGCGGGATATCCATGTGCACCACTACCCGCACATCAGCCTTGTCTATCCCCATTCCAAAAGCATTGGTGGCAACCATTCCCTTTACTTGATTTTTAATCCATGACTCCTGCGCTTTATCTCTTTCGAAGTTGCTCATACCAGCATGGTACCAGGCAGCTCTGATTTTATGCTGATTTAGAAATTGTGCGATCTTTTGAGTGCCTTTTCGGCTTCGTACATACACAATGGCCGATCCTGGAACATTTTTTAAGATTTCTAAAAGCTTCCTTTCTTTATCTTCTTCTTCAAATACAGAATAAGACAGATTACTTCGCACAAAGCTTTTTTGAAAGACAACAGGCGCCCTCAAAGCCAACTTCTCAACTATATCTTTCTTAACAACCTCTGTAGCAGTGGCCGTTAGTGCTATAATGGGGGCGTTAGGAAGCAGTTCCCTTAAAGTAGCAATTTGTAAATAAGAAGGCCGGAAATCATAGCCCCATTGCGAAATGCAGTGAGCCTCATCTACCGCAATCAAATTCACATTCATCTTCTGTACCCTCTCTGAAAAGATTTCAGTTTTTATCCGTTCGGGAGATATGTACAGGAATTTAACATCTCCATAGATGCAGTTATCCAGGGTGATATCAATATCCCGGGAATTCATTCCCGAAAAAATCATAGCCGCTTTTATTTCCTTTTTTTGTAAAGCCTGAACCTGATCTTTCATAAGTGCTATGAGAGGGGATACCACAATGCAAATGCCAGGCTCCATAAGTGCAGGAACCTGAAAACAGATGGACTTGCCACCGCCAGTAGGTAGCAATGCCAGAACATCCTTTTTTTCAACAACAGCCTGCACCACTTCTTCCTGTACCGATCTGAAGGAGACAAATCCCCAGTACTTAAAAAGAATTTCCTTTGTTGTTGGCATCAAAAAGTTTTGTATTTGGTATAATTGATTTTGGTCTTATGATTTAGCTAGTGTTTAATAAATCTCCCCTAAGCTAAACAATCCCCGAATGATTTGCTTTTTTTTTGTTAAAGCTGAACCTGGGAAACCTCGAAATTTAAATATACAATTTCTCTTCGATTTGTCATGGCGACAACAGGAAGCATCTTGGATATTTGCGTGTCTACTGTCGTTTCCAATAAATGCGTCGCTTATGGGCAGCAGCATTTTTGGGAAGCTTTGATGAAGCTCAAACTTCAGTTTATGTTGAAACTAACCAAGATGCTTCCCCGTATCAAAGTACGGGGCAAGCTGT
>CAMPJM010000648.1 GCA_946886805.1 uncultured Flammeovirgaceae bacterium
TTTCTTTCTTATTTGCTTTGCGTGAGAAAATTGTGCTAATATCCTTATTATTCCATTATTTCCTATTTAGTTGTTAATCTTGAGGCCTGCGAATCCCGAAAAGAAAATTTCAATTCTAAATTATTTTCCAAATTGCTATTTATTATTCTTTCTTGTTTATAATTTTGAAAGAATCACAATTCAATTAAGTGTTTTATAGCTGAGGCACTTCTTATTACCTAAGTCAATAAATTATAGAATGGCTGCAAACATGTCTGCTTTGTTGAAAAGTATTTATTTAGTTCTCTTATTTGCAATATTTTCATTACCTGCATATTCTCAAACTGTCAAAAGATTTGAAGGAGGCCCGGAGAACATGGGTAAACAGGTAAACAGCCCTTATGATGAATTAAATCCTGTTTTTACTCCTGATGGCAATAGCTTGTTTTTCACACGCCGGAGACATCCTGAAAACACCGGAGGTAGAAAAGATCCGGGCGATATATGGCTAAGCAAAAAAGATGATGCCGGCAACTGGGCTCCGGCGGTAAATGCAGGAGAAAATCTTAACAATGGTTATTTCAATTCAGTGGCAGGATTCTCTCCTGATGGCAATACGATTTACCTACAGCATCATTATTTTAAGAAGGGTTTAAGACCTTCTACCCAAGGACTATCTTTTGCTACTAAAACCAACGATGGTTGGTCAGATCCCCGAGAATTAAAAATTGAAAATTTTCTCAACGAATCTCAACATCAAAGTACCAGTATTTCTGCTGACGGGAAAGTGATGATTTTTGCTATTGATAGTTATGGTTCCTATGGCTATGAAGATCTTTATGTAGGCTTTAGGAATAGCGATGGCTCCTGGACCACACCAAAAAATCTCGGTGGTATCATAAATACTGATCATCAGGAAATGACGCCTTATATTGGGAGAGATAATATGACCTTATACTTTGCCAGCAGTGGTCATAACAGCATGGGTAGCAGAGATATATTTGTTTCAAAAAGATTGGACAATAGTTGGAGGGTGTGGTCAAAGCCTGAGAACTTAAAAGCAATAAATTCAGAAGGAATTGAACTAAGCTTCATTATAGATCCTGAACAAAAGCTGGCTTATTTTATATCTACCCAGAATAGCGATGGCTACGGAGACATCAATAAGATTGCTTTAAATCCTGAATTCCAACCTGTGGATACAGCTTCTCTCGCAAATATGGAATTGGTAGAGCCTGATACGGTAATTATAATATCCCAAAACGATACCGTTGTAGATATTCAAACAGAACCCGAGATCGTAAAAGAAGAAGTTTCTGAAATGGAAACTTTCAAAATCAGCGGAAGAATATACAATCAGAAAAGCGAAGAGCCAATAAACGCAAAGGTAAGTTTAATTCCCATTGTCAAGAATCAAGATTATGAGCCTTTGGCCATTCAGGTTGAAAGTGGAAACTATTCATTTGAAATAGACAAGGGCATACAATATAAATTAAAAGTTTCGGCAGAAGGCTTTTTGGCAGTGGAGCAAAAAATTGATGAAAGCAAAGTTTTTGAAGGGGCATTGGAACAGAATTTTTATTTGACACCGCTTGAAGAGGGCGCTACTTTCCAAATTGATAATGTCCTTTTCGAAAGAGGTACAGCTTCTCTGGTCGACAGTTCCTATCTTGAATTAGACAAGGTTGTGGAAATGATGACTGAAAATCCGGAATTGAAAATAGAAATAGGAGGCCATACTGATAACCAGGGTGACGCACGGCTAAACCTGAGGCTATCTGAACAAAGGGTAGGAACGGTAGTAAATTATTTGATTGAAAAAGGAATAGAAAAAAATAGAATAGTTGGAAAGGGTTACGGCGGTACAAAACCGATAGCCAGTAACCGATCGGAAAACACGCGGAAATTAAATAGAAGGGTTGAATTCACGATATTAGAGGCTGACTAGAGATTTATTGCCTTCTTTAAAGTAAAAAGCTAAATAAATGGTTAGTACAGATATTCTAAAAAATGCCAAGGCAGTATGGGATTTTTTACATACAGGAGATCAAATCCAGAAGGCGGACTGTATCTTTACCATGGGTAGCAACGACCTTCGGGTAGCGGAAAGAGCTGCTGAGCTTTATCACCAGGGCTTGGCTGATCTGCTAATATTTTCCGGTGGCTTGGGCAGATTTACCCTCACAAACTGGAGCGAGCCAGAAGCAGAAAAATTTGCTAAAATTGCCATGGAAAAAGGGGTGCCTCAAGAAAAAATAATAAAGGAAACTAAATCAACAAATTCAGGGGAAAACGTAATTTTTACAAGAAAGCTTGTAGAAGAAAGAGGGCTCGACTTGAATACGTTTATCCTGGTTCAGAAGCCTTATATGGAGAAAAGAGCTTATGCTACTTTTATAAGGCATTGGCCAAATAAAAAAGCGGCTGTTACTTCCCCTCAAATTTCCTTTGAAGATTATCCCAATGAAATCACCAATCAGGAGGCACTAATCAATACTATGGTAGGAGATTTTCAGCGGCTTATAATCTATCCCAAATTGGGTTTTCAGGCAGCACTTCCCATCACAGATGAAGCTATAAAAGCCTACGAATTTTTAGTAGATCATGGTTTTACAAAACAGCTGGTAAAAAGTTAGAAGTAGTTTAAGGTTTAAAGTTTAAAGTTCAGGGTTCGAGGTTCATGGTTCATGGTTCAAGATTTGTGGCCTGTGTTCAACTATTCCAATCGCTGTGAATGAAAAATACTACCACTGTCCCATGCCTCAGAGAGGCAATCTGTTTATAGAAAATTTATATATCGGAAGTTACGCTCCGTAGGTGCGTCCTGTTTGCGACAGAGGGCGCTTAAAGCAGGAAGTTTAAAGTCCAATCACTGCAATCACAAAACCTCCGGTCGCTTGTCCCCCGACAGCGACCAATTTAAGAGCGGCGAAGCGTGAATATCGTCATAAAAACTGCCCCTTCGGTTGAACACATCTTTTCCTTACCTACTACGAATGCATCCTGTCGGGGGATAAAGTTCAAAGTTGAAGTTCAAAGTTTAAAGTTTGAAGTTCAGGGTCCAAGGTTCAGGGTTCAAGGTGATTGGCTAGTAGGCACAACCTAAAAAATTGGTGGATGATCTGACTGGTTCGTTTTGTCGGTTTTCCGTTTAGGTGCAGTCTGAAACAACCACTGCGATCACAAACACCTCCGGTCGCTTGTCCTCTGACAGCGACCAATGCAAGAGTGACGAAGTGTGAATTATGGTTATAAAAGCTGTCCTTGGGTTGGCACATGTTTTCGTTGCCGACTACGAATGCATCCTGT
>CAMPJM010000649.1 GCA_946886805.1 uncultured Flammeovirgaceae bacterium
AGGTAAGCACATAGTATTTGCCGTCGCCATGGAGTGTAGGCATCAGGTCTTTCAGATTAAATGAATTGGAAATCATTATTGATTCCTGAAAAGAATAAGGAACTTCATAATATTGAAAGAAATCGTCTGCAATAAAAACAGCTAAACCATCTGAACGGTAATGCCAGAAACTCGTGTCATCAATAAGCTTATAAGCTTCTCTAAGGTATTCTTTGGCTGCTAATTCCGAAAGGCCTTTATTTTGAAGTTCATTTTTCACCTTCTGGACATGATTTTTAAAAGAGATGATGTCTTTTCCGTTGTTGACTGCCTCACCTGCCCGGTGAGTTGGCATATAAATAGAGATATGATATTTGCTTCTTACTTCATGAAGTTTTTTGATGTCTTCTTTATTAATTGCTTTCATAGGTTATTATTTTATGCTTTATCAATGTGGTACTCTCACTGTTATAGAATGAAATATGTATTAAAGCTTAAACCTTAAATTATACCAGTTGTTTTATAGAAAATAAATAGCTGGTTTACACGATGTAAATAAATTAAATTTAAGGGCGGGGTTACTTTTGGCATAATATTGGATTAAATTTCATGGAAACGCATTTTATTTTTGTTAAATCGTTTGCAATTTTTTCGGAAAACCTATTTATTTCGGATTGAATCAATTTTACTAATTACATAAATCATAAAAAAGATGAGTACGCAAAACACTTTTAAGCAATTTGGACTATTCTTCATAGCGGTTGTAGCAATAATTTTTTCAGGAGCTTTATTCACAGGGGCAAGTGCTCAAGCTGAAGAGGAGGTAACAGATGAAGAGCTTCAAACCTATGCTATGGTAATGGATTCTATTGATGCCATGAAGGAAAACATTCAAGAAGAATACAATAATTTAATACAGGCTGAGGAATTGATGCAAGGAGGGAGAAGATTTGTTGAAATTCAGGGAGCAATTCAAGATTCACTAAAACTAAAGGAGCTTGAAGTTACAGAAGAAGAGAAAATGGCTTATGAGAATATCCAGGCCGAATATGAAGTAATGACAGCCGAATTTAAAGAAAACTATACTAATCTAATTAAAGACGAATTAGGAGGGACTGCTTACAATAAAATAACAAAAGCCATAAGCAGTGACGGGGAAGTAAAAACCAGATACGAAGCAATCCTATCTAAAATAAAAGAAGAAAAAGGTGAAGATACTGCTGAAACAGAAGAAAATGTTGAAGGATAATTGATTATCCGTATTTGTATCCGTAGAGACGCGATAAATCGCGTCTCTTTTTTTTGACGCAATTTATTGTGTCCGGTATTTTTTTTGGCGCAATTTATTGCGTCTCTTTTATTAAGATGCGATAAATCGCATTCTTTTTAAGACGCGATAAATCGCGTCTCTACCCATCATCATATCTTTTTGACGTAATCTTCTTTGTCTAGGCCTTTTAAAATTTCAATATTGATGCCGTCTGACAGACCTGTCGTGATTTCTCTTTTTTCAAATTGTTGAGGCGCTGTCTGAACTTCCACATATATTTTATTGTCCTCAAAAATGAGGTTGCTTTCCCTTAAAGATAATACGCTGTCCCTTCTTTCGAGCACTATATCAGCATTTGCGCTATACCCCGCTCTTAGAAATGCATCCTTTTGAAGGTTTACCTCCGCTTTTATGGGAAATTGAATTGCGCCTTCTTCTTCAATTCCTTTAGGAGATATAAATTCTAGCTTGGCTTTGAATTTTTCCGTATCCAGCGCACCAATGATAAGGTCTAGGTCCATACCTACTTTTAGCTTCCCCACTTCTGACTCATCCACTTTTCCCTCGAAAATCATCTCGTTCATATTTGCCACGGATGCTATAGTTGTTCCTTCGTTAAAGGTATTGCTTTCAATTACAAAGGTTCCTTCTTTTACCGGCACGTCTAAAACCATACCTTCTGCGGTAGACCGCACAATATTGGAGACGTTGTTAGATTTTTTGGAAGCACCTTCTTTGATCAAATCGAAATTATTTTCTGAGGCTTCCAGTGCTTGCTTTGCCAGATTATAATCCAAAACAAATTGATTGTACTCAAATTCTGAAATAACTTTTTGGTCGTACAAGCCTTTTTGCCTTTCCAATTCCTTCTCGGTGTTTTTAAAATTAATTGTTGCATTATTGACGCTTGCTTCAGCATTGTTAAGCGCTACCACGTCCGGAATGATCTTGATTTTTGCAATCATTTGACCTTCTTTTACGATTTCTCCTGCTTCTACATAAAGCGTCTCCACAACACCAGAAACCTGAGATTTTAAAGCGATCTCCTTTCGGGGCACTATAGACCCGGTAGCTACGGTTTTCTTTATTATATTAGTAACAAATAAAGAATCAGTTTCATAAACCACAGGTGCTTCTACAGACTTTTGATATAAAAAATAGCCTGTGCCAAAAAAACTTGCTACAATTATTACTACAATTACAATGGTAATGATCTTTTTCATTTCAATTCAATATCAGGTTTAATTAAGTTTAATTTTATAATGTAATAATTTCCATTAGTCGACCCTAATGGCTTCCATGGGACTAATTTTTGCTGCCTTACGGGCAGGGATTAGTCCCGCTAATGCGCCAAAAAACACAAGCGTTAAAAGTGCGGCAATCGCTGTCTCTACCTGTACTTCTGGCGGTCCAAACATATCCAATGATCCACCCGGTTGCTGTCTTACAAAATGCCCCAGGGATTCTATTATCACAGTGCCCAGGAAAATTCCCATATATCCTGCAAAAGCTGTTATGAAAATGGATTCCTGCAGGATAAGGCTGATAATTGATAGGGGAGTGGCCCCCAAGGCTTTTCGTATGCCAATTTCTTTTGTCCGCTCTTTGACTATGATCAGCATTATGTTGCTTACCCCGATTACTCCGGCCATTAAGGTGCCGGTGCCAACTATCCAGACAAATATGCTAATGCCAGAAAACAAGCCGTTAATTTGTCCAAACTCTTTTTCGAGGTTTTCTGAGCCTAGTGCATTTAAATCATCGGGGTGAACTTTGTGCCGTTCCCTCAAAACTTGTTTTATCCCTTCTTCAACTTCCCCAACATTCACTCCCGGTTGGGCGGTAAAAGCGAACCACCCTATGCCGTTTCCGAAATTGAATGCCTGTTGAAAAGTGGTAAATGGAACATAAATAGTCTGTGTATCTCGGTTTCCCTGCTCGCCACTTCTGGTAGATTTAAAAGTGCCGACTACTTGAAAATATACCCCTTTTACCAAAATATATTCACCAATGGGGTTTTCATCTTCTTCAAACAATA
>CAMPJM010000650.1 GCA_946886805.1 uncultured Flammeovirgaceae bacterium
GAAAATTTCAAAAAAAACTTTTTATCCCATTGTCAGTATCATATCTATTACGAAGATTTGGTTAAAGACAAAAAGAAAAAGCTATCAGAAATTCAGATCTTTCTTCTCTTAGAAAACAAAAGCCTCATCACTTTATTAGATAAGCAAAACCCAGAAGCGCTGAATGACCTTTTAATTAATCATGAAGTAATTGCTCATCAATAACTTTTTTATAAAGGTCTATGATTTGCCCACATACTACCGGACGAGAAAATCGTTTCATAAAATCCTCTCTTATTTGGTCGGCATTGTAAGTATGATAATTCTCCACCATCCACCCGATCTTATTCGCAAGATCCTGGTTATCCCCTACTTCAGCAAGCAAACCATTATTTTCATTAACAATTGATTCGGGTCCGCCACATTTTGTAGCAATAATAGGTTTTCCACAGGCGATGGCTTCTAGTAATACCAAAGGCAAATTTTCATGAAGGCTAGGTAAAACAAAAGCTTGACATCTTTGCAACTCATCTCTTACCTCATTTCTGTTTAATTTCCCTAGCCAAGTAATATTAGTCAAGTTCAATTGTGTGGCAATCTTTTTATATTCATCTAATTTTTTCCCGTCACCACCAATCCTAAAGTAAATATTCCGATTTCCACAATCTGCTAAAGCCTGTAGTAAAATATTCACCCCTTTTTGTTCAACCATCCTGCCCAACATAAAAAAAGTGATGACGTTGGAAGGCGAATTGTTGCGAGAAGGCTTAAAAAAAAATTCATCTGTAAGGTTTGGAATACATATCGACTTCAGAAAGCCCATTTCAAGAAATTTTGCATGTAAAGCAGGGCTAACAGCTACTATGGATTGAGCTTCAACTAAGGTTCGTGAAACATCCCTGGCAAGCTTACCTCTACTATCTAAATAGTGCTTACTTGGAAAAGGAGTAATTTGTTCAGTTATGATATAAGGAATCTTAAATTCTCTCGATAGGATTAGAGCTACGTACCCAGCAGGATAGGTGGCATGAGCATGTATCATATCAACTTTTCCTACTTTATTTTCAAATCTTTTAAAATTTTCTACATTAGCCTTAATTATATTAGACATATTCCCTGCAAGTATTTTCTTGGTCCAGGTTAAAGCAGGGCTATAATATTCGATAAGATTATTCGAGACCTCCTTTTCCCAGGCAAAAAGGCTGAGAAATTTAAAAATTTTAAGTAAGTTGAGAAAATGGTCCTTTCCCCATAGTAAATTACCTTCAGTCTTTTGTCCCCACAAGCTTATAGCAAAATTGGAAGAAGGATCGTATTTTGATAATGCTACTGCTTGTTCCTTGTTAAATATACCACTTATTGGATGGTCAGGCGATGGATACCATGAGGGTATAATGAAAATATTCATAAGAATAAATTAAAACCTGTTATAAGTAATTGTACTGTCTTAGCTCCTTCTTAATTATAGGCAAGATTTCATCCAACTGTACTTGTGTCAAATATTCTTCCCATGCTCCCATATGATCTTTATTTATAGGTTTAGATAAGCCACTATGAATTTGATCGAACAAGTTCCGCTCCACTACTACATTTTTAAAATTTAGCATTCCCTCTTCGAATTCTAATCCTAAAAACTCCACTACCTCCTTAATTACAATTTCAGGCTCTGTAACTAATGTTTCATACCTGATTTCCAACAATTGGTGTTTTGCAGCTCTTTTCTTCAACCAATTCCACCTTTTTACTGCATTTTTCCAATTTTTGGCGGCATTCTCTATTTTACTTAAATCTCCGAATGTTTCTTTCCCAGCTCGATGAAACGAGCTGACAACATCTCGGCCATCCCTGATCAAAAAAATATATTTACTTTTTGGATAAATCCTATACACATAATCCAAGAACCAAATCGTAGGCACAGACTTATCTCCCCAGATTGTAAAAGGGTTTTCTTTCTGTTTGCTGTGCTCCAAGACAATTTCATCAATAATTTTTTGAAAGCTTCTCTTATTCTTTGGCAAATCATAAAGCCTCTTATAAAGGTTGTTAAAATCCGTTTTCCAATTTTGAGTATTGCAACTATCTGCAAATTCCCCAATAACTATTTTTACAATATCCCTCCAAATCAAAAAGTTATATAATTGATATCTAATCGCAGCATAATGTAATGCGTATTGTTCATTAGGAATAAATATTTTTGAATGGCCATTTAAAATCATCGACAGAAGCGTACTCCCGTTTCTTCCGGTTCCAACAATAAAAAAAGGACTACAGCTTAAATCTGATTTATCACTGTAAAGTTTGTTTTTTCCAAGACAATGATAACTTATTTTTAGTAACAAGGACAGTATTCTTTTGCGTCTAATCATAAATTTAATACTAAACCAGATTTCTATCTTAGCCGTGCTGTTATTAGCAAAGAAAGCTTATTTGAAATTCTCCAAATGACATATCTAATTACATTACGATATTTTTGAAAAATTGTCTTTTCTAATTTTTGTAAAGGCAATCTCTGATGTAGCCAGCTATTTAGTTCAGGTGAAATGAAAGGAAAATTCTCATTCCAATTTTCGTAAAATGAGGAATGATAATGAATAATCTTAAGGCTTGCTATATTGTTGATATCTTTATTTTGAAGTTGTTTATGGAAGTTTAGCGAATAGTTAAGTTTCTTATCTAAGATTTTAACTTTGTGTTGAGGAATGCATCCAAGAATTGTTCCCGACAACAATGCCTGTTCTAGGAAATAATATTCTAAATGGGCTAGCTGGTATGCTCTTTTATCTGTACATAGGAGTTTAAAATTTTTCAACCAATTCATAAATAAAAAACTTCCAGCCTTTGAAAAAATGACCCCTGAGTTAAAGTAAGCTAAAATCTCTACTTGGTTAACTGTGGTTTTTACATTCCAAATTTTTTCATTAGCCACACAACATTTTTCATATATCAGTTCCCAAAATGGCGAAATTTTATCACCTTCTTTCAAAGCTAAATATTCACCATCTAATGGTTTAATAGCCACGTCATATTTCCTCTCTAATATATTTTCATCAATTTCATCAACTATTATTGTGTCCGAATCTAAAAAGAGCAAGGTTTCATACTCATACCCAAATCTCTGTTCAATATAAGCAGTTGCATAAATTTTATTAGCCAATCCATATAAATACCAATGCCTATTTAAATCTTCTTCTATGAATTCGGCATTAGCTTCCTTTAAAAAATTAATGGTTTCACTGCTTAAAGCTTTACCTTTCCTTGGCTTTATAGCCCATATCTTGCTATTTTTTGCTTCTCCAGCAAATGTTCTA
>CAMPJM010000651.1 GCA_946886805.1 uncultured Flammeovirgaceae bacterium
GCAACATCCAAAATGAGTTGAGGATTTTCCGGTTTGAGCATTTTGATGGCTTTTTTTCTCCACAAAATATCAATCCCAAGGCTCAAAACGTGGTTTAACAAGTCATATCGTTTACTGATATTGTTAAACATTTCTGCAACCTGTTCTTTCTTTCCTTTCTGCTCCTGTTTATAGGGTACTACAGCCATTATATTTCCTGATTTTATATTCTACTTTCAACCGAGCTCGGTTTAAAACGAAATCTTCGCTTTAATATTAGATTATTCCACTTAAAGGCTTTTTAAAGCCACAAGCCAATCGCAAAAATGAAACTTTGCCGCGAAATCTGCCCAGAAGTTAGATTGATTAAGTGCTACATTATTGTTCTGCAAAAATAGCAGATTTTATGCATGCTTAACAACTATAACGAAATTAATGACGAAGGTTGGTTGTGGATTGCTTTTTTTGGTATTTAAACCGCAGTAACACTGTAACAAAGCAGAGTGGCTCCTCAATAGACCATCATATAGAAGTACCTTCCGTACAGAGCCTTCTTTACTTTACCCGTGATTGGTCTATAAAATGTTAATACTTGCTTTGCAGCTAAAGTTGGAAAGCCAAAATTTAATTTGCCTCGCTGCCATTGTGCAACAAGTTTTTACCTGGATGACATACGTTGTGATTTGTCATTCAGGATGAAACCTATTAAAAACTAGCAGTACTGCTAAAGTTAAGAGATGAAGATTAATTAAACTCGCTGCCATTATGCAACAAGGTCCCTACTGGATGACAGAGAGTAGACTTGTCCTGCAGGTGGAAACTTGTCGGATATTAGCAGTACAGCTAATTTTAAGTGACAAAGTTTGCCAAGGTAGCAGGCTTGGAATGGCTTCGGCTGTTATTGGTTGGGGTCCCGGTCTGGAAAGACTCCGGACTCGATTCGGAGAACAAGTCCGGGAATACGTGTTATTGGATCCTCTTTTAATTATTTAAGCAGCAGCAAAACTGTATAATCTGCTTATTATTCCAATATTTTAAACTCGACTCTCCTGTTCAGCATTCTGCCGTCTTTCTCGTTATCATTACTGGCCAGGGGCATTGTTTCTCCATATCCTTTTGCTACAAATCTCCGTTCGTCCAAACCCTTGTTAACAAGATAAGCTACAACTGCGTTGGCCCTTTTTTGAGAAAGCCACTGGTTGTAATCCTTTTTCCCAATATTATCTGTGTGACCAGAGATTTCAACTTTAATTTTATCATTAACAGCCATTAATTGCTCTAACTTATTCAATTCATCATATGAATTAATTTTAAAGCTGGCTTTGTCAAAGTCGAAATAGATATTTCTCAGCACTGACTGAAGCCCCTTTTGAAGTTTATCCATCTCAATATTTCGTGTCAACGAAATAGGCTCGTTCTGAGCAGCAGGTAGCGTGATTTTAAAATTTTTGAACATATAACCTTCCTTTTGTGCAGAAAGCATATATTCAGTTTCATTTTCGTCCTGTACTTCCATTTCATAAACCCCTGAAGTGAGTTTTTTTACAGCAACCACTATGTTGTCACTTGCTCTTCGAAGTTTAACTATTGCCTCCAAAGGCTCACCTGTGGCGTTATCTTCCAGATTAACAGTAAGCGTTACCGGCCTCAAATCTTTCTTGACTTCTATTTCCAGTTGCTTTTCCTCGGGCTTTTCGGTTTGTATAATATCTTCATTTGCGCTCGCCAATAAGTTCATGTCCTCGCCCAAATCAGGAATAGTAACCATATAAATATCCTGGTATCCCATTCCATCTGTTCTTACAGACGCATAATAGCCTCTTTTACCATCCTTTGTACTTACAAAATAAACATCATTATCAGGAGTGTTTATAGGAAACCCCAAGTTTTCCGGCTCCGTCCATTCCTCTGCAAGACTATCAAATTCAGCCTTAAATATATCATGCCCCCCAATACCTTTTCTACCCATGCTGCTGAAATATAGGGTTTTACCATCATAATCGATAAAAGGTCCCTCTTCATCAAATTCTGTATTTATCATTGGACCGAGGTTTTTGGACTTACCCCAATTCCCTTTTTTATCTTTTTCACTGACGTAAATATCAATGCCTCCATAACCTCCAGGCCTATTGCTTGCGAAAAACAATAAGTTTTTATCAGGAGAGATAGTAATGGAATTTTCCATATAGCTGGAATTGATGGCCTCGCTTAAGGGCGCAGGAGAAGTCCAAACTCCGCCTTCGCGTTCAGAAACGTAAATATCACCTTCATTTTCAGGGCTGTAGATGTACAACTGATTACCGTCTGCAGAAAGCGCCAAGTTAGATTCGTGAGATTGGGTGTTAATAATATTCCCTATGTTTTCAGCCTTTGTCCATTTCCCATCTACTTTTTCAGAATAAAAAATATCCTCAAAAGGGATGTTATCGTTATCCACGTTTTCATTTAGATTACCGTCTTTTCGCCTGGAAGTGAAGATCAATAATGTTTCATCTTCATTCAAAACCGGAGCATAATCTCTCCATTCAGAATTAATTTCGGTACCTATGTTAACAATGGAATAGTTGGCTGGATTTGCCATAAACTCTCTTCCATTTTCACTTTCAAATATTCTTCTTTGTACTTCGCTTAGCAATACCTTATCATCGCCCCTGTAGTTTTTATCTTCAAGGGTTTTTTTCTCGTACATTTTGTAATATTTCAAAGCTTTATCAAACTCCATCCCCAATTGATAACCTCTACCTATTAAGTAGGTGATATTGTACTTATAATTAGGATCCATTTGATAAACTCTTTCAAGGTATCGCGAAGATCTTTCTTTGTTTACGGTTTCCAGGTATAATTTACCTGCCATAAAATTTGCCTTTATATTATCCGGATCAAGATCGGCGGCCTGAACAAAATAATCCCTGGCGATTTCTATCGCGGCACCCTGTTCCTGATAGATCTGCTCAGCCAATTCCAAATAAGTATTGGCCAGTTCTTTATTATTTTCTTCCTGCGCTAAACCTTCATTATTAAAAATTAAAATTAAAATAATGGCAATAAGGAGATAATTTTTAATCATCATTTTAGATTAATATTAACACACACAAAACCCGGCAATGATTTACAATTATTGCCGTGGTACTATAACATTTATTCATAAGACTCTCTCCATTTTACAAGAAGTTAAACTTTCACCAGCTACAGAAATATCGAAAATTAACTATTTGGAGTTTAAGCCTTTCCAAATATAAAATAAAAATATGTACGTGAAAACTAAAGGGTTACCTCCTGATATGGTGGGCAGAAAAAAT
>CAMPJM010000652.1 GCA_946886805.1 uncultured Flammeovirgaceae bacterium
TGGTAAGCACAAAATAAGCAACCAAATCGGCTTGTTCTTCTAAAATTTCCCTGAGATATTCAGGCTCTTCAAGCGTTGAGACATCTATGTTAAGAATGACAGGCATATCTATTGTTGATATGTAAGCCATCTCCTGCACATTATTGATTTGAATATAATCCAGCGAATAGCTCTCTACTAACTCTTTAATAACTATGCCACTACTTTCACAAAATTCGCCTACCAGGCCAACTCCGGAGATCCAACCAGTAATTTCAGCAAATTTTTCAGGGCTAATTGAAAGCTCGTTTGTAGGGTCCAGACAAAACCCCATTAATTCCACTCCCATTCCTGCACAATATCGGGCATCGCTCAAATTATTAACTCCGCTGATCTTTACTATAGTTTTTAAAGCCATGGATCAAAAGTAAAGTGATGTAATGAAAAAACAAAAGGGAATTTCTTATTGTTGAATTTATTTGTAGGATTGAGAAGACATGAGGTATATTTGTTTAAACTTTTAATTTAAACTTTTAATAGAGAAATATGGCTGTTAAATTAGTTACGGATGAAAATTTTAGAGAACAAATTTCATTAAATAATAAAGTAGTTGTTAAGTATTACGCAGACTGGTGTGGAAGTTGTAAGTTATTTGCTCCTAAGTTCAAAAGAATTTCCAATGATCCGCAATTTGAAGATGTTTCTTTTTTAGATGTAAATGCGGAACAAAATCCTGAGGCAAGAAAATTAGCTGGCGTGACTAATTTGCCATACTTCGCAATCTTTAAGAATGGTGAATTAATCGAAAGTGTGGCCAGCAGCAAAGAAGATGCGGTTGTAGAGCTTATCAATAAATTATAGATAACTCGTTGGTAGTATCGGGATAGAGAAGTTTTTGTTCAAAAGTAAGGCTTATAGTACTCAACAATTGTTCTGCTGATGATTTAATGGTTTACATCCAAACTATTGAATAAATTTCTTGAAATTAATGTTTAAATCAGGCATTCAATCAGCAGAATCTCTCATTTAAATTTATAACGATAAAAAGAGGATAGATAGATGAAAATATCGGCAATAAAAAATTTGGTGGAAAATCAAACGCTTGAAAGTTTAATGGAGGCAGAGGAAGCCTTACTGGAAGAAAATCAGTTGCCCATTGAAATAGAAGGTGACGATGAGGGTGAAAAGTTAACCCATATTTTCGCTGCAATATGGATTCTAAAGAAAATGAAGGACGATGATTTGGAATTTAAGGTAGCATTACGTGAATATACCAAAAAGGTAAGAGAGTCGATAAATTAAACAGGTTCTTGAAACTTATTGAAGGTAATTAACTGTTATGTAAAACTTTAAAGAGGCTTTTCATAACTTCTAGTTATCAGTATGTTAAAAGGGTCAGACCATAGACGTTCTTTAGGTAAGGTTTGAAAATTTAAAGAACGAACAAAGCAAAAAATGAAATGAGTAATAATAATAGATTAAATAAATGAGCAAGCACGGACGCGTTTTGGTGGCGATGAGTGGAGGAATAGATAGTTCCGTAGCTGCTGTAATGTTGCATGAACAAGGGTATGAGGTCATTGGTATGACTATGAAAACATGGGACTATGCCTCTTCGGGCTCCAGTAAAAAGGAAACCGGATGTTGTAGCCTTGATTCTATTAATGATGCACGAAACATAGCGGTTAATTTGGGTTTCCCTCATTATATTTTGGACATAAGAGAGGAGTTTGGCGACTATGTGATCAACCATTTCACAGACGAGTATCTGGCAGGAAGAACTCCAAACCCCTGTGTTTTATGTAACACACATATAAAATGGGATGCCCTTTTGCGTAGGGCAGACAAACTTGACTGCGAATTTATTGCTACAGGCCATTACGCCAATATTAGGGAAGAGAATAGTCGGTATGTGATTTCAAAAGGACTTGATGAAAACAAAGACCAGTCTTATGCCTTGTGGGGTATTTCTCAGCAGAGTTTGAGTAGAACTATGTACCCCTTGGGAAAACTTAGGAAGACCGAAATTAGGGAAATGGCAATGGAAAGGGGATTTGTAGAACTGGTGAATAAATCAGAATCCTACGAAATCTGTTTTGTGCCTGACAATGATTACCGCGGCTTTTTGAAGAGAAGGGTGAATGGGCTTGAGGCTGAAGTTTATGGTGGAGAGTTTGTGTTGGAGGACGGGAAGGTTGTTGGAAAGCATGAAGGCTACCCGTTTTATACTGTGGGTCAAAGAAAAGGATTAGGTATTGCTTTAGGATACCCTGTGTATGTTACTGAAATACAGAAGGAAATGAACAGGGTTGTATTGGGTACTTTCGATGAGCTGTCTCGAGATGGGATGTATGTAAATCAACTGAACCTCAGTAAATATGAAAATTTAAACAGTCAAAGAAAAGACACTATTACGAAAGTCAGATACAATGACAAAGGAACTCCTGCGGTAATTGAACAAGTAGGGGACACTATGAAGGTTTTCTTTGGTAAGGGTGTTTCCGCAATTGCTCCAGGCCAAGCAGCAGTATTTTATGAAGGTGATGATGTAATTGGAGGAGGATGGATTACCAAAAGCTTTCAACAATATGCAAATTAAGCTGGGTTTTGTAATTTCTTTTTTAGCAATACTGGCAAATACTGCTTGTACCTCTGATGAGGCAACTCCTGATCAGAACCTTCTGGGCTATCAATATTATCCTTTAAATATTGGCGACTATCGGGTCTACGATGTGCAAGAAATAAATTTTAGCTTGTTAGAGGGAGGAGATACCAGTAATTTTCAGTTAAAAGAAGTGATTCACGATTATCACCAACAGAACCAGGACGACACTTCCTATTATTTGTACCGTTATAGCAAAGGGATAGATTCTCAGGAAGATTGGAAACTTGATTCTATCTGGACAGTTAGAAAGGATGTACGGAGAGTGGTGGTGGTGGAAAATAACGTTCCCTATATTAAACTTGTCTTTCCTTTTAGTGAAGGTTTGTCATGGGATGCTAATGGGATGAATGCTGAAGAAGAAGCCTTTTATACAATTGGTGGTGTAGGTGAAATATTTCAAAAAGGAGAAGTAAACTTTGACTCCACATTAAAGGTTATAGAAAGAAATAATATGGATACTGTAATTCAGGAGAGATATAGTGAGGCTATATATGCTCCTGAAGTGGGTCTTGTTTACAAAGAATTGCGTTATATAGATTATTGCGCTACAACTGTAGAATGCCTGGGTCTCGATATTATTGAAGGTGGGCGGAAATATGTGCAGCTATTAAAAGAATATGGTAAAGAGGAATA